>JAVCDC010000084.1 GCA_030765135.1 Candidatus Tritonobacter lacicola
ACCGTTTTAAGATGGTTTTCGCCGGCCTGCTAATTCCGGGTCTTCTCCCGGATCCTTGCTGCCTCCCTTCCCTCATCGAACGCCCTGATATTGAGCCCGGCGGTCCCGGCGGGAACATTCTTCTTTATGGATTCGACTATTGCCGCGACCGAGACGTACGACGTGAGCTCGGCGATCGCCCCGAGAGCGATAATGTTCGTGAAGACGCGCCTTGAAAATTTTTCTTCCGAGATCCGCGTGAATGGAATCAGGCGGGTGTTGGCCGCGCGCACGTCTCCGACGAAAAAAGAGTCCGCCACAAGGAGGCCCTCCGGTTTCAAATCCTCACTGTATTTATCGCAGGCTTGCTGGCTGAGACAGAGCAGCAGGTCAAGCTTCGTCGCGTGAGGGTAAGAGATTTCGCCCTCGCTGATAACGACCTCGGACTTGCTGGCCCCGCCTCGAGCCTCGGGACCATAGCTCTGGGTCTGTACGGCATTCAGGCCGTCAAGGACGGCCGCCTCCCCGTAAATGACGCCCAGGAGGATCATGCCCTGGCCTCCCGCGCCGCTGAACCTCAGGAATATTTTTGAGCCCATCTTCCGAACCGGTATTCCAAATTATGCTTGCCTTATACTATTCAGCCTCTTTGTTCTGCGGAACCCCGGGTTGTATACACCGGCAATTCGAGATCCCTCAGAACACCGACCGGGAATTTTCCCTCCCGCTCATCCTCCGACAGGGAGCCCCATTTCCCGGCATCGACCGAAATCTCCTTCTGGTATTCGAGCATTTCCACACCCTTGCCGAGCCTGTTCAGCTTGCCGAAGTAAGTCGGACACTGGCTGATGACCTCGACGAAAGAGAACCCCCTCTTGAGAAGCGCCTTTTTGATGCAGCCCTGGAGCTTTACGGCCCCGTAGGTTGTGCCGCGAGCTACGAAACCCGCCCCTGCCGCTACGGCCAGGTTGCACACGTCGAACGGGCGCTCGATATTGCCCGTCCGCGATGTCGTGCTTGAGCTGCCGATGGGCGTCGTCGGTGAGTATTGGCCCCCGGTCATTCCGTATATGCTGTTGTTTATCATTATTGTTTTTATGTCGATATTCCTTCTGCATGCGTGAATGAAATGGTTGCCCCCTATGGCTACTCCGTCGCCATCGCCGATGATAACGATAACGAACAGGTCCGGTTTCGCAAGCTTCAAGCCCGTCGCGAACGCCAGGGCGCGGCCATGGGTGGTATGGAGCGTGTCGAAGTCGAGATACGTGGTCATCCTGCCGGAGCATCCGATCCCCGAAACGACGACGACCCTGTCCTTCTCCACCCCCGCCGAGGCGATGGATCTTACGATAGCACCCATAACCGTCCCGAGTCCACACCCGGGACACCAGACGGTTGGAAGCTGAGCGGACCTGAGAAAAGATTTCGCCTTCACGACCTTCATAGCGCGGCCGCCACTATTTCCTCCGGGTGAAAAAGCTCGCTGCTCGTCCTGGTAACCGATACGGTTTGAGCCCGGCAACCCACGGCTCTCTCGACCGCGTAAACAAGCTGTCCCGCGTTCATCTCGGGGACTATAAACTTGTTCACGCCCGGCAGGAGCTCTGCCAGTTGCCTGCGGGGGAACGGCCAGATGGTGACGGGCCTGAAAAGGCCTACGGAGGCGCCTTTTTTTCTCAGCATCCTTACGGCATCCCTGGCCGATCTGGCAACCGCCCCGCACGCCACGATGACCGTTTTCGCGTCGTCGCATAGGAACTTCTCCGCCAGGACGATCTCCCCGGTGTTGTTGCGGACCTTTCCCATCAGCCGATCGATCAACCTGGAGGTCTCCGCCGGATCGTTCGTCGGCATGCCCATCTCGTCGTGCGTCAGGCCCGTGACGTGGTAGCGGTATCCCTCCCCGAAGTCCGCCATCGGAGGCACCCCGTCGGGACCTCCTTCAAAGGGCCTGTACTCCTGCGGGGGCACTGCGGGCCTTCTTCTCTCTATAACGGGGACCCCTTCCACGATGGACAGGTCCATCTTCTCGCGCATGTGGGCGACTATCTCGTCCAGGAGGAGAATAACCGGAATCCTGTATTGCTCGGATATGTTGAACGCCCTGATCGTGAGGGAGTAGCACTCCGCCACCGAGGAACCGTACATCACGACAACCGGCCTGTCACCGTGACTCCCCCACCGGGCCTGCATGATATCCGACTGGGACGGAGACGTGGGCAGCCCCGTGGAAGGCCCGCCCCGCATCACGTTGACTATAACGCAGGGAACCTCGGTCATCGCGGCAAAGCCCAGGTTTTCCTGCATGAGGGAGAAGCCGGGGCCGCTCGTCGCGGTCATGGCCTTCGCCCCCGCCAGCGAGGCCCCTATGACCGCCGCAAGGCTCGCGAGCTCGTCCTCCATCTGGATGAAAGTGCCGCCCCGCCTCGGCAGTTCCATGGACAGCTCCTCGGCAATCTCCGTAGAGGGAGTTATCGGGTACCCGGCGAAAAATTTCAGGCCGGCGTCAAGAGCCCCCCTGACAACTGCCGAATTCCCCTGGATGAATAAAATTTCCTTGTTCATTAGTCTCAGTATATATTCGGAACACAAAGACCGGTTAGAAGTACTTCTTTGCGGATCAAGAAATTCGAAACTTGAAACTTGAAACTTGAAACTTGAAAAAGACACAGCTTAAGAAAAAGATTTCATTTTCCAGTTTCCAGTTTCCAGTTTCATTCACTGGAAAATAATTAAATATCATCAAGGAGGGAAGAAACAGCTTTTTCATTTAGCCGTCGCCTTTTCTATCACTTCTATTGCCATCTCCGGGCACCTGATCTCGCAGAGCCGGCACCCGGTACACCTTTTATCGTTGATTATAACGAACCTGCCCATCTCGTCCAGGGAGAGGCACTCGCGCGGGCAGAACGCGACGCAGATCCCGCACCTCTTGCAGAGGCGGTCGTCGTGAACTATACTGAATTTCCCTTTTCTGCTCTCCATCTAGGAAAGAGCCTTTCTTACGAGATCGGGTATCTCCGCCGGATGCCTCGCCACTGCCGCGCCGGCGCCCGCGAAGGCCTCCATCTTCTCCGGCGCCGTCCCCCTTGTGCCGTCTATGATCGCTCCAGCATGTCCCATGCGCCGCCCCGGCGGCGCCGTCAGGCCCGCTACAAACGCGACGACGGGCTTCGGGTACCCCCCGGCGACGAGCGAGGCGGCCCTCTCCTCGTCAGAACCGCCGATCTCACCGATAACGACGACCGCGCCTGTCTGCTCATCTTCGGCGAAAAGCCCCAGGATATCAACAAAGTCGCTGCCAACAACGGCATCCCCCCCTACCCCCAGACATGTAGATTGGCCTATCCCCATCTGCGTCAGGCTGTTGGCTACCTCGTACATCAGGGTTCCGCTCCTGGAGACAATACCGACCGGGCCCGGTGCGAATACGTCGCCTGCCATTATCCCGGCCTTGGATTTTCCGGGCGATATGACTCCCGGACAGTTGGGACCGATTATCCTCGTCCCCTTGAGGTCCGCGTGCTTCACCGTCCTCAACATGTCCAGCACCGGTATCCCCTCGGTGATGACTATGAGAAGCTCTATGCCAGCATCTATGGACTCGCGCATGGCGACCGGTGCGTGACACGCCGGAACGAAGACAACCGATGTATCGGCGCCCGTCTCGCTTACGGCCTCTTTAACCGAGTCGTAAACCCCGACGCCGCGCACTTCCTGTCCGCCCTTTCCCGGCGTGACGCCCGATACGACCTTTGTGCCGTATTCGAGCATCTTCTCCGCATGAAAGCTGCCGTCGTTGCCCGTTATCCCCTGGACGAGGATCCTGCTCCCGCTGTCGACCAGGATGCTCATTTGTCCCTCCCTCGGGAGATCTCGACGGCCCTTTTCGCCGCCCGCGCCATCGACGTCTCCATGATAAGTTCCGTCCCCTCCAGCATCTCACGAGCCTCCCGGCTGTTGGTTCCCTCCAGCCTGACAACGATCGGGGTCGAAAGGTCGAGCTCCCTCATCGCCTCCAGGATTCCCGCCGCTACCCGGTCGCACCGCACGATCCCGCCGAATATGTTCATGAGCACGACCTTCACGTTTCCCGAAGAGCTCACTATCCTCAGCGCCTCCCGGACCTGCTCCGACCTGGATGCCCCGCCGATGTCCAGAAAATTGGCGGGATCCCCGCCGTAAAACTTGATGATGTCCATCGTCGCCATCGCCAGCCCTGCCCCGTTCACGATGCAGCCGATGGAGCCCCCCATCCTGACGTAGCTCAGCTTCTTCTTCCTGGCCTCCGTCTCCAGCGGATCGACGGCTTCCTGGCCGGCAAGCGGGGAGAACTCACCGTGCCTGAAGATAGCGTTATCGTCGATAACGACCTTGGCGTCGCCTGCCACGAGGAGCGATTTCTCATCGACGAAGAGCGGATTGATTTCGGCAAGCGAGCAGTCTTTCTCGATAAAAAGCCTGAAGAGATTCGACAGAATATCGGACAGCTCTTTCTCCTGGAGGTCACCTTCCATGCGGAGGAAGGACGCTCCCCGTCTCAATTGCCCGCCGGTAACCCCCCCCTCTATATCCAGTGTCTGACGAAGCACTTTCCCGGGGTCCGCCGCGGCATCCTCTATCTCAACACCTCCCACGGGGGACAGCATCGCCACGAGGGACTTTGAGGCCCGGGCCACGGAAATCGAGCAGTAGAGCTCCCGTCTATATCTAATCGGCTCCTCGATCAGGACGCTTTTGACGGCCACACCCTTCAATCCCTCCCCGAAAAGGGACCGAACGGCATCCATGGCCTCATCCTTCGAGCCCGCCAGCCTGATTCCTCCCGCCTTTCCCCTGCCGCCGGCCAGAACCTGCGCCTTCACGACGACGGGGAGGCCCAGCGATTCTATCGCGCTTTCCGCCTCGACTGCGCTGAAGACCACCCGCCCCCCGGGAACCGGTATGGAATATTCAGAAAACAGCCTCTTTGCCTGGTATTCGTAAAGCTTCATAACATAAATTAGCTCGCTCTGCCCTTCGACAAGCTCAGGGCTTCGCTCCCAAATTTATCAATGCTCCGACTTCGTCGGAGCCGGAGGAAAAATGAGCAAAACGAATCTCATTAATAAGAGTAAGATAGCGGATGGCCCCACGGGTATCAACGAAGTCTATAGTCGGGGTTTGAGTTTAATGTTGAAAAAATTCTATTTTATGAACGTCAAATACATAGCGTTTACGTACGTTTCTGCCATGCCCTCCTGTAACTTTACCAGCTTTTATTTCGCGCAATCTTCCAGTGCACAATAGTAAGTCATTTCCACGGACTTCCTTAAAGAATTGCTCGGTGTTATGATCTTTTTGCACAGCAAAGGAAACATTGTAACATTCTTTTAAATTAAATAAAAAGCACCGATATTCCTGATATCTAGGCTTGTCGGCTAATACCCCTCCAACAACGCACCTATATCCATATGTTCCCTTAACTCGTATTTCACGTCCCATGTAGCTTTTTGTGGAGGTTAGGAGTTCCTTCGCATCCAAGATCCTTTTTTTGTAATCCGCTTTCTTGGTGGTTTTACTGAATTCGACCTTGTCGACTATAAAGGAATATCTAATAACTTTACGTGCCCTATTTGGGGTTAGTCTGCCATAGACAATCATTGGCGTATCGAGCGGCAAACTCATTAAATCCTCAACTATACTCCCTCTCTTTTTGATATAAAATGCAAACCCACTTCGACCATTTCCAGCGCTAAAGCCTATGGCATTTTTTTCATCATATGGTTTTTCCGCCCAATAATAGTGGATTATATGACTGAACTTCACCTTCACTTTTACATTTTGATTAAGGTATTCGTCTTTATTCGAATATAACTCTTGGATACTTAACTCCTTGTAGAGAGCAAGAGAAGGTGACACAAGACAAAAGGAAAAGAGAAATATTGGGAGCAATACGCAAGCTTTTTTCATCTGGCTTGCTATACAGGGAAAGGAGGTCAGTTGGTGCCCAGCGTGTCGACGATGTGGTTTCCGGCGGGAATTATCCAGAAGTCCCGCGCAAGCGGGGTCGGGTTCCTTACAACGGCATCGTAGTAAGTCCTGTCCGGGCACTTCGGCAGGTTGTAGAGGTAGAGGTTCTGGTCGCCGCCCTGGTTTTTGATAACGGCGATCTTCGCCTCCGGCGCGGCCCGGTATTGGACCGGAGCCATGGCGACGATGTTGTTACCCGCGGGTATCAACCAGAAGTCCCGCGCCTGCGGTGTTCCCGGCCCGCCGTAGCCGTTTTGCCGTGCCTCAGCCTGCGAGTAAAACCAGTCGCCGGGCTCCGGTATTTTCCAGATGTATAGATTGTAATCGCCCGACTGGTTTCTCATGGCCGCCAGCCCGTCGTTACTGAAATCGCCGTCCAGGTCGACGCCGGCGAGCGCCACGGCATCATTGCCCTGTGGAATGAACCACTTGTCGTGCGCTATGGGGACGATGTTCCTGCTCCATGCAGCATCATAGGTGAAATCCCCGCGAGCGGGCGAGTTGTAGATATACAGGTTGTAGTCTATTCCCGCCTCCTTCCTCATGACGGCGATGTCCTCCCTGCCGTCCCCGTTCACGTCGCCGGCGTTCGCCATGAAGAGGATGTTGTTGCCCTGCGGGATAATCCAGAAATCGTAGGCGACAGGGAATTTGTTGGACTGGCCCGGCGGCCTGGGCCCATCATAGAGATAAAGGTTCAAGTCCCATCCGGTCTCCCGCTTCAGAACGGCTATCTCGCTTTTGCCGTCCCCGTCGATATCCACATCGGTGGCGGCGACCACCTCCCCGCCGGGTATGGCAGCCGTATCCGTGAGGAGGGTCGACGGGTTCCTGGCATGGGCGTCCCAGTATGTCCAGTCCCCCGGTTCTGGTTTCCTGTAAAGATCCAGAACAAGCGAGCCCCTGTTTTCTTTGAATGCGGAGATGTATTCCATGACTGACGGCGTGGGCGTCGGTGTGGGCGGCGGCGGTATGGCGTCGATATTAAGGATGCTGCTACCTATCGTATCATATCCTGCCGGCATTCCTCCCGGCAGCGAATACCATCCATCGCTACTGCCACCCCAGCCGTAGTTTAAATGGTAGAAATTATCGTCATCCCTATAACCATCGCAAACTATTGAGTGCCCACCAGATTGGCCGCTCTCGCTAATCCCCAGTTGTGCTGGGTAACCAGATTTCATATTACTTTCAAGAACAGTGTAGAAATCCGTATCAGACGGACTTTTAATATCGGCGGAGTAATAACCGAACTTGGTCACAAACGCTCTGCTATGAGGTGCCCCGGAACTAGATGAGCTATAATTCATCTTAACGGATACGCCGCATGCGAACATCAGGTTGGCGATTGTCTCGTTCGTTGGATGGGGGCTGCTCCCATTGTAGTTGATATTGGAGAGGCTCGCTGAAAGTGTCGTGAATGAGGGGAAATCATATACAGCCGCATCAGCGTCGATATCGATACTTGGTTCTGTATATGTAGATACGTAATCATCTGCCGGCGAGCTGAAACTCATCGAATTAGGGAACTCCCAGTAATTCACTATCTGAGCCATAGCAGTTGCCACGCAGCCCGTAATACACCTATTGCTGTTCTCCGGATCAAGAGGGCATTTATCATTATATATGCCACCTTGATTCCAGGTGGTGTCGATCCAGTAACCCCACGTTGCCAGCCGGCCCCTCCCGCTTAAAAATGAGGGGTCCTCTTCCAGGTATTTCTCCCACATCTCGTTGTTACGCCTCCTGAAATCCTGCGACAGCAACGGAATCGCTGCGAGGCGCCCCTGCATATCCCACGTGATCATGTGAAGGGGGATGTTGCGGGGGGAGTCCTCCATTACAAAGTCGGACCTGTAGGAATAGGCTATGACAGGCGTTATATCCGTGTCGACTGATACCGCTATGTACCCCTGGGGATTAAGATGGATGATATATGCCAGAACTCTTCCTGTTCCGGGATCTTCCAGCGGATCTATCCGCGCGGCTGTATATTCCTCGCCGGCTTTCAGCTTCCGTGATCTTTCATCCGGCTGTCTGGAGAATTCTCTCTGCGCAAGAAAATGGGCCGCGCCGACTTTTCTCGCCATCTCCAAGGTTGCTTCTCTTGAATACAGGGGGGTTGAAAGAAATAGTATGAGGAGGGCCGGCAGGATAAAAGAACACACTGCCGGCAGAAATATTCTTCTCTTCATCGGAAACGATATTAGTTGCCGAGGCCGTCCAGTCCCAGGATCCATGGCGAACTGCCGCCGCTCGGGACGCCGGGTATGATCCACAAGTCCCTGGCCTGGGGCTCTCCCAGCCCGCCCACGCCGACCTGCCTGACCTCCGCCTCGGTGTAGGTGTGCTCGGGCCTGACGGGCACCTTCCACAGGTAGAAGTTCCTGTCTCCCCAGTAGTTCTCCATTACACCGAGCGCATCGTAGTTACCGGGGTACTGTCCGCTGGCATCGTCGGCCTTCACGGCGGTGATGGAGACAATATCGTTCCTCCGGGGGATTATCCAGAGATCCTGGGCCTGGGGATTGCCGAAGCCGACCGGATTACTCGGCGTCTGGAAGCCCAGCTGGAGAGCGCGGTTCCGGAACTCGTCTATGAAGATACC
>JAVCDC010000077.1 GCA_030765135.1 Candidatus Tritonobacter lacicola
AGGCCGGACTCCCCTCGTCGCTTCGCTCCTCGGGACAAGCTCCCCTTCGGTTCTCGTCCGGCCTGAGTATAGAGAGCTCTTTTTTTTACTTAACACTGTTCACTGTTTTGTGCCGGAGGCCGGACTCGAACCGGCATGGGCTTATTGAGCCCGAGGGATTTTAAGTCCCTTGCGTCTACCAATTCCGCCACTCCGGCGCGGTTCTCATAACTCATTACATAATAGGGCGAATGAGTACCGGGGTCAATTGTCATGATAGGTAACCGCCCGCGGCTCCATGGATAGCCGGCACTGTCTCCCGGCCATGGGGGAAGATATCTGTAACAGTTAATTGAAAGCAAGGGGGAGGACGACGGTGGAAAGAGGATTAAGAGGGTTTTAATTACAATTGTTTAAGCCGACTTTCCTCTCAATAAAACCTGTGGTACTCGATTTTTTTATTGCGGGTAATGAGCTCCAGCAGGATGGCGTAAGAAGAGGCGGCCAGAGCAATGAAAAGATATGAGACGGCTATTACACCGCTTCTAATGCCTTGAATAAATGTTTTCATTCTGAGTAACCCCGTCAATATCATGCATAACTGATTTAGTTTCGCCGGCGGCCATAATTCCTAAATCCACGCTGTTACCTCTCCCCGCGTCCGGCCTCACAACAAGCAGCAGAACAGCCGCAGTGATGGCGATAGCTATAAGCAATAGGAAAGTGTGCACAATATAGACTATTTTCATCGTCGCCTGATGCTCCCCGGATTTGCGTCAGTAAACCCCCTGCAGCTTATAAGTCACACCCAGGGGTTATGCAGTAATAACCCCGGAGCGTGGTTTCAGCAGGAGTCCATGTGCCTTCGCCTCGCCTTATCACGATCGTCCAGAAAATTCCTGCCGATCTTCAGCATCATGACGAGGCAAGCCATCACACCGATTGCCGCAAAAATCAGAGTCAATCTCATCTCTTGCCTTCTCCTGTTATGTCTTCATTCCCCGTAAAAAATTATACAAAGAAGCAGAAAAGTTCTTTTCCATTAAGCATATCCCTCGTATTTCATAACAAGGGCTTAACAGGCATAACTATACTTATTTTCGACAACATTTTTACCAATATATGTAAAGGCTGTCAACCTGATTGGAATAGGCATAGAACATGTACGATTAATACATGTTCGGGGTGGGCAAAGCTTTGCCTAAAGGCTCTGGAGGTATGTTGCCAGGTTAATTTTCTTCCTGGTTATATCCAGTTTTCTTCTGATATTGTTGCGGTGCCTCTCCGTCGTCTGGAGCGAGATGTGCAGGAGCTCTGAAATCTCCTTGCTGGTAAGCCCGCTTTTTATCATGGTGCATATCTCTATTTCCCGCGGCGTCAATCTCAAGCGCGGTTCGGATATTCTCCGGCCATACAAAGAGGTTAATTTTCCCATGGCGTCTTCCAGCACATCCAGATGTTTTTCCTCGATGCGTGACGCTTTCCCCCTGAGCTTCCTCAAAATGGGAAGCAATAATTCCTCGACATTGGCCGCCACGGCGTTTTTCATCTCTCTTTTTTCGACCTCGATCTGCTCCAGCACTTCCCGGAGGGCAATATTCTTTTGCTCCAGTGCTTCTTTCCGGACCTGCAGCGCCGATTGCGATCTCTTCAGCTCCCGCTCGATCTTCTTCCTCTCGCTTATTTCGCTTCGCAGGTCTTCGGTCCTCTCTCCCACCAGCTCCTCGAGGTGCTCCCAGTATTTCTTCAACTCCTCTTCGGCCCTCTTTTGCGCCGTAATGTCTCTATGATTCGCCATAATTGCAATGGTGTTCCCGTCCTTGTCTATTACCGTTGATGAAGACACCATTACGGGTAAAAGTTCACCATTTTTTGTCTTGCAGATCATCTCGCCTGCCCAGCTTCCATCCCGCATTATCTTAAGCGCCTCCTCCAGCCTCGGTATCTGCTTCTCCGGGTAGAGGATGGCGATCTCCTTCCCGATCAACTCTTCTCTTGAATAGCCGAACATTTTTACAAATGATTCATTTACATAGGTAAACCTTCCCTCGATGGCGCCCATGGCTATACCGTCAACCGAGCTCTCGACAGCTTGCGAAAACAACCTTAATTTTGCCTCTGCCTGCTTGTGCTCCGTGATGTCACGGACAATCATCATAACTTCATCTTCCCCGATGACAACCATTCGACCCTCGTACTCGCGAACCTGCCCTTCAATCGGAAGTTTGTAATGTATAATCTGCATTTTTTGCGTCTGAAAAGCTCGTTCTATCGTTTTTTGAAGCAGTTGAGTCACGTCGGCGGGCAAGACATCCCCGAAGTGCTTTCCCATGAATTTACCGGGAGAAACAATGGGCTTCAAGTTTTCGGCTGCCTCGAAGCCCGTTACAATACCGGATTTGCTGTACGTGAACATCATGTCGGGCAACGCTTCGATCAGGCTCCGGCTTTTTGCCTCGCTTCTGATCAATGCCTCCTCTGCCTTCTTGTTTTCGGTGATGTCCCTTATCACGCCGCAGATTACCAGGCGCCCTTTGTGCATGAACGTGCTGGAAGATATTTCAACGGGGAAAATCGCCCCGTCTTTTTTCCTGTGATAGCGAATGGGGAGCCTGCTCAGCTTCCCTTTTATCGCTCTTCTAATGGAGGCATCCGACTTTTCCGGCTCGGCTGCGATATCCGTATGCGTGATCCCGAGGAACTCTTCTCTACTGTAACCATACAGCTCCTCGCATGCCTTATTGACCTCGATAAACCGCCGCGTCTCCGCATCGAAGACCATGATCGCGTCGGTGGTTGTCGAGACAACCTGCCTGTATCTCTCTTCGCTATATCGCAGGGTCTCCTCCGCCCGCTTGCGTTCGGCTATTTCCCGCTGTAGCCGCTCATTCGCATTCGTCAGCTGGGCGGTGCGCTCTTTCACGAGTTCCTCAAGGTGATAGCGATGTTTTGCCAATTCCTTCTCGGCCAGCTTCCGGGCGGAGATATCCTTTATGACCACCTGGACGTAATCCCGGTTTCCCACTTTCACCAGGCTGGCCCCCAGATCGCACTGAAAGCTCTCTCCGTTCTTTCTCCTGGCGCGGGATTCAAAAAACAGGAATCTCTTCTGCCCGAGGTTGTCGATCAGCAATGGATAATTGCCCGATATATCCGGGGGGACGATATCAACCACGTTCAGTTTCAACATTTCCTCCCGGGAATATCCATATATCTCACAACCCTTTTGATTCACGGATACAATGCCGCCGTCCATATCCTCCAGGAAGACAGCTTCAGGAGAAGTCTCAAACAGGTTCCTGTATTTCTCCTCCGACTCCTTGAGATCCTCTTCCATACGTTTGCGCTTGGACAGGTCAACGTCAATACAGAAAAGCAGGGGCTCTTTGCCCTCGATATAGACGGCCGTATGGATGGAATATACAGGGACAAGATGACCTTCCTTGTGCATGAGCATCATCTCGCCGGAGGGTATAAATTCCCCGGAAACTTTCACCGTTTTTCCTGTTTCAAGGCACTTTTCAAAAAGAGGCCTTAGTTCCGGCGGCACGATAAGCTCTCCAAGGTTTCGTCCTATTGCCTCCTCCACAGTGTATCCATAGACTTCCTCGCTCGCCTTGTTCCAGTAAAAAACCGTTCCATCCGTTTTATATCCCTGTATGGACACACCCGGAATATATTCCATAAGATTACGAAATCGATTCTCGCTCTCAAGCAGGGCATCATCCAAGCGCTTGCGCTCCGTGATATCTTTGACAAGCTCTATAATGCCGGCAACGAAGCCGTTGGCATCTTTGAGGGGATATGTTGAGATTTCAATCCAACCTGCAGGTTTTTCAGCAGACGGGCATGGTACGATCTCACTATGAGCCTTGCCCGTTTCTATGGTTTTAATAGACGGGCACCACGGGCACAGGGACGTCCTTTTCTGGTAGGCCGCGTAGCATTTCCTGCCAACCAGAGGCATCTCCGACGCGTACATCTTCTCCATCCAGGAATTGACCCGGATCACATTGAATTCACTATCCAGTACGCTGATTCCGTCTTGGATTGCGTCAAAAACGCCCTGAAAAAAATCAACTTCTCGCCCAAGCCAAGCATCTTCCCGGCCGGGCGCGGCCTTGAATCCCTCCAATTCAGCAATACGCCGGCGCGCTTCCTCCAGTTCGCTCATTAAGCGATCTTTTGCCTTGTCCCCGTTTTTCAATTCTTTGCCTGCTTCTTGTTATTTATTTTGGCTCCCTTCCATATTGTGCGGGTATGTATGGAGCCAATTACCCCCGGCAGATAAGAAATATAACTGCCACTAAGGCACGAAGGCACCAAGGAGAAAGGGATATCATTATAGAGCGCTTTTTTCACTTTGTGTCTTGGTGCCTTTGTGGCTACTGATTTGTTTCGCTGGCGTAATAATGAATTCTCTTTACCCACACTAAACGGAAGAGAACCTTTATTTTTAAGTTGCCGTCAAAGATTAGTCGAGCTTGATCATCCGGTACTTCATGGAGCCGGCTCCGAGAGAGGCGAGCTCGCGAACGTGACGTGACGAGTCTATGCTGTAGAGCCTGTCGAGGAGCGTATCCCGTTCCCGGCCGGCCTTCTCTCCGGCGAGGGAATCGGGCAGGGCCGAAGAGGCGTTAATCATGTCTATGGACGCCATGTCTATGGCCACCGGGTCTCCGGATATCATGATCCCGCGATCCTGCACGATGGGCGTGTCGGACGCCGGCATGCAGTCGCACTCGGGGGCGACCTCAAGGAGAAAGTTGATGTATATAATCCTCCCCTTTTCGAAGGTGCCGATAACCGCGTTGGCGACCTCGGCAAGCCCCCGCTGGAACTTATCCTGGGTTATCGTAGACGTCAGGGCCCCGGTCGGGCATACCCTGGCGCAGCGCCCGCACTTCCAGCACTCTTCGGTGAATTTAATCTCATCGTACTCGAAGATAACCGCGTCCCGCGGGCACACCTCGACGCAGATGTTACACCGCGTGCACTTCTCACTGTCCCACTTGAATGGAGAGTCCATGACCGGGCTGTGCATCTTCCCCCGCGAACCCTCGTCCTTGCCCCGCCTCGAGCCGGCCGCTACACAGCCCATCGAGAGGTTCTTGACCGCCCCCCCGTAGCCTGACTGGATATGCCCCTTGCAATGGCTGAGGACTACCATGTACTCCGAATCGTATATCGCGGAGGCCACATCGATGACGCCCACCGTGGGGCCGGAATCAACGGGAACGCCGTCCAGGCCGTGAATCCCGTCACCGAGGACTATGGGGGCGTGGCACGAGAGATGTGTGTAGCCGTTATCGGCGGCAACCCTGAGATAATCCACCCCTTTTATTCTCACCGTATCGGTGACAAAAGGCTTCGCGCCCTTCTTCTTCAGACGATCAACGACCTTGCTCACGAGCAAAGGCCGGATTGTCCTGTTCGCCCCCTCCGAGCCGAAGTGCATCTTGACGGCAACGGTCTTGCCGCCGAGCTCGTCCCGGAGGAGAGCGCTTTTATCAATGAGACGCTCGATCTTGCCCGCAAGGCTGTGCTGATAGGACCACTTGGGAACGCGGGCATCGCAAAAATACACCATGCCGTCACATCCATTCCCCTTTTTGCTTTTTCTAAACCACATTTTTATTCCTTTTTATCTTTTCGTGTTTCTACACCGAAGAGATCCGAGAAATTTGCTGAGAGGCGCGAATCCAGTTCGCCCGGGGATGTGCACCTCAGTTCGGCTACAAACTCGTAGATATAGCGGACATAGGCCGGCTCATTCCTCTTTCCCCGTACAGCTTGGGGTGCCAGATACGGGCAATCCGTCTCCAGGAGCATCCGGTCGAGCGGAACAAAAGACGCGGCTTCCCTAAGGGCTGTTGCCTTGGGAAACGTCAAATTGCCCGCAAATGAAATATACAAACCGAGCTCGAGAAAGCGTTCCGCCTCGGCCGCGCCTCCGGAAAAACAGTGCATGACGCCCCGTATCCCGGCAAAGCGGCCGATAATCCGGCGCACATCTTCGAAAGCCTGGCGGCAATGAATGATAACAGGAAGTCCCTGCCGGCAGGCGAGTTCAAGCGATTCTTCAAAGAGACGCCTCTGGACGCCTGATTCCGCCTGCCCGCGGTAGTAGTCCAGCCCTATCTCCCCCACCGCGACGACTTTTTCGTGCGAAAGAAGCCTCTCGATTTCAAGGAGGCTTCCGCCGCTTTCCGCATGGTGGGGGTGAATGCCGGCCGCGCTGAAAACGATGTCGTGCTTCTCCGCGATGCCTGCCGATTTCCGGGACGACTCAATCCCCTCACCGATATCCAGAATGCACGAGACCCCGGCGTCGCGGGCCCGGCGGATAACACCTTCCAGATCATCGGAAAACGACACGTCGTTGAGATGCGCATGCGAATCTATCATGGTCAAATCTTGGGGGTCAGGTCTTCACATTACACATTTAATATATTGCTCTAATAGAGTTATCCAAATATTGTTAGTAAGGGAGCCAATTTGTGTAATGTGGAGACCTGACCCCCAATCCCTAATCAAATTTTTTGAAAAGAATTTCCGGTTTGCCGATGACAGTGCCGTGCTCTATCGGTTTACCGATATCACGTTCCTCCATCGGCTCCTTTATGCCGAGCTGGGCCCACGCCCTTGAGCAGGCAGCCGGCGTGAACGGCGCCATCAAGACGGTAATAAACCGCAATCTCTCAGCCAGTTCGTATAGGACATCATCAAGCTTGCCGTCCGCGGCAGGGTCTTTCGCGAGCTTCCACGGGGCGCTGCTCTCGACGAGCCCGTTGGTCTCTGAAATAAAAACACCTGTATGATAGAGGGCCTTGTGTAACGCCAGATCGGTCATGGCATTGTGAACCCTCTCCAGAACGCTCTTTCTGCATATAGCCATGGCCTCGAGCAGGTTACCTGTCGGCTCGGGAATCCTCCCCTGACGATACCTGCCTATCATCTTTAAAACGCGCTGGAGGAGGTTTCCGAAGTTATCGGCAAGCTCGTTGTTTATCCTTTTGACGAGAGCCGTTTCCGAGAAATCGCCGTCAAGCCCGAACGTAACCTCTCTGAAAAGAAAGAACCTCAGGGCGTCGCTTCCGTATCTCTCTATCAGGGGCAACGGGTCGACGAAATTCCCCCTGGACTTGGACATCTTCTCGCCTTTGTTCGTCCACCAGCCGTGTGCGAATATCCTCAACGGCGGCTCCATTCCCGCGGCCATCAGGAAAGCAGGCCAGTAGACCGCGTGGAACCTCAGGATGTCCTTTCCTATGAGATGCGTGACGTGCGGCCAGTATCGATTGAACCGCCCCTCGTCCTGCGGCCAGCCGATACCGGTCAGGTAGTTAGTGAGGGCGTCCATCCACACGTAGACGACATGGGCGGGGTCCATGGGCATCGGTATGCCCCACTTGAAGGCAGTCCGGCTGATGCTTAACGGCTTCAGACCGCCCTCGATGAAACTTACGACCTCGTTTCTGCGGGATTTAGGCATGATGAAATCGGGGTGTTCATCTATGTACTTGAGCAGCGGCTGCTCGTACTTCGGCAGGTTGAAAAAGTAGCTCGCCTCCTTCAGCTTCTCCGTCGGCCGACCGCAGTCGGGGCACTTCCCGTCAACGAGCTGGGATTCCGTAAGAAACGTCTCGCACGGCACGCAGTACCAGTCCTCGTACTGGCCGAGATAGATATCGCCCGCTTCGTAAACCCTCCCGACCAGCTCGGCAACGGCGATGCCGTGCCGCTTCTCCGTCGTCCTTATGAAATCATCGTACCGGATGTCGAGGGCGGCCCAGAGCTGCATGAAACGCTCGACCACGCCGTCCGCGAGCTCTATCGGCCGCACGCCGGCCGATACGGCCGCCTGCTCCACCTTCCTGCCGTGCTCATCGGTTCCGGTAAGGAAAAACGTGTCGCAGCCGCGCAGGCGGTGATAACGTGACAGTACGTCTGCGGCTACGGTCGTGTAGGCATGGCCGATATGGGGGACATCGTTGACGTAATATATGGGCGTGGTGATGTATTCTATTCTCACCTGTATTCTCCCCTTTTGCCCGATTTTAATCCAAGTATGTAATTAATATTTTTGATTTTTGATATTTGATTTTTTATTCATGATCGGCTTCACCTCGCTCGCCCTGAATTCCGACTTGCAATCGTTGTCCAGGAGAACCGTCACCTTCTGCCTCAATATATCAACCGAGACGACCATCCCCACTCCCCGCTTCGTCTTCACCTTGCTCCCCCCCTGCGGGAGGTTCCTGGACAGCTCTTTGTAACAGGTGCTCTCGTACCTGAGGCAGCACATCAGCCTCCCGCAGAGGCCCGATATCTTGCTGGGATTGAGCGGCAGGCCCTGCTCCTTGGCCATCTTTATGTTTATCGGCTCGAAGTCCTTCAGGAAAGTGGAGCAGCATAACTCCCTGCCGCAGGGCCCTATTCCACCCAGTATCCTCGCCTCGTCCCTGACGCCTATCTGCCTCAGTTCGATCCTCGATTTGAATATCGAAGCAAGGTCCTTGACCAGGTTCCTGAAATCCACGCGCCCAGAAGCCGTGAAGTAGAAGATCATCTTTCCCCTGTCGAATGTGTACTCCACGCCAACGAGCTTCATATCGAGCTGGTACAGGGATATCTTCTCCATGCACACCTCATACGCCTGCGCTTCCCTCTCCCTGTTCTCCCCGACAACGGTCATATCGTCCGGTGTCGCCTTCCTGACCACTTCCCCAAGGAGATCTTCCGGCTTATCCTCGAACACAACCTCCTCGCCGGAGAGCACCCGGCCGTAATCCTCCCCCCTGTCGAACTTCACGATGCAGTAATCTCCGGCTTCAAACCGCTCGTCAGTCGTCTTGAGATAATGAAATCGTCCCGATTCCCTCAACCTGACCTGAATCACCTTGAACATGGCTCACCTTCCGGTATCGAATGGAGGTCAAGGAGAAGAACATCAAGGGCTATCTTCCTGTTGATGTTGCCGTCTATCTTCACGGCAATCTCCCCTATCGCCTCTATTTTCCTGATAATATCCCCGGTACTCATGGACACTGCAGTTCTCCTGATCAGCTCGACGCGGTCCATGTTCGTGAACAGGTCGTCGCTTTTCGTAACCTTCGCAACGAGAACGTCCCTGAACCAGCTCATGTATATCGACAGCACGCGCGATATCTCCTGAAGCAGAAGTCCTTTCGCCCTGGCTGCCACCGCCTCCTCATCCATCCCCTCGTTCCGTGCTTTGATGGAGGCGGCAATATCCTTCCGGTAACGGTTGAAGTGATCGATCAGCCTGCCCGATTCGTTAAAAACGCCGAGGACGTCAGCAGCTTCTGACACCCCGTCCAGAAGCTTCCGCCTCCACTCTATCTCGTCCGGGTCGCAGTATGCGAGCGCAACGCTCAGCCGTCCCTCGGCCAACCGGGAGATCACCCTGGCCCGGCCCGGATCGAGACCTTTCTCATCGACCAGGATGCTCTCTATCGTGCGCTGTGATAACGGCATGAAATTGATCCTCTGGCATCTCGATAATACCGTGGGAAGGAGACCGGAGGTATCCTCGCAGGTAAGGATGAAGATAGTCCCGGGCGGGGGTTCTTCAAGTGATTTCAGGAGAGAGTTCGCCGCTTCCTGCATCATCCTGTCGGCTTCAACGATCACGGATACCTTGTATATCCCCATGAGAGGCTTGAGAGATATACGGCGCTGGAGTTCCCTCACGCTGTTGATGGAGATAGTGCGGGACGCTTTCCGGGGGCGAAGCACATGGACGTCAGGATGGATTCCCTTATCTATGAGGCGGCACTGGCGACAGGCATCGCACGGGTCGCCCGCACCGGCCTCGCAGTTAAGCGCCTTTGCCATATTAACGGCCATGGCCACCTTGCCCGTATCGGGCGGCCCGACAAAGACGTAGGCGTGTGCCAGCCTCCCGCTGCCGACCATGTTACGAACAAGCTTCTTGGCGACCTCCTGTTCACGTACGTCAGAAAAGGACATCGCTCAATATTCTCCTGATCTCCTCCTGGGTCTCATCGACAGTCGCCCGGCTCTTCACTACTTTAATCCGCTCCGGGAAGTGCTCCGCGAGATAGAGGTAGCCATCCCGCACGCTGCGGTGGAAATCACCGCCGGCGGCTTCAAACCTGTCGGCTTCGCCCGCCGCCGCCTCGGCTTTATCCACCTCCATCGCCCTCTTGAGGCCGATCTCCGGGGATATGTCGATAAGCATTGTAATGTCGGGCATAAGGCCCTCGGTTGCGATCTCGTTGAGTGTCCCGAGAAGCTGCCAGTCCATTCCCCTTCCCCTGCCCTGGTAGGCGAGCGTCGCGTCGACAAACCGGTCGCACAAGACAGTCTTGCCCGCCTCGAGCGCGGGCACTATCTTCTCCTTGACGTGCTGAGCCCTGCTCGCGGAGAGAAGAAGGATTTCGGTCAAATCCACCATCTCGCCGTACTCGGGGTCAAGAACCAGGGCCCTGATCGCGTCGCCGATTCTCGTCCCCCCGGGCTCGCGGGTCCATATCACGTCCTGCCCCTTCGATTTAAGCCATTCCATGACAAGTTTCGACTGCGTCGTCTTGCCGCAGCCTTCGGGCCCCTCGAATGTAATAAACTTCCCTCTCATCTAGTCCTCCGATCTATTTCGTGAAGCGTGAAGCGATAGACGCAGCAATGCCTTACGGACAGCATTTCACTCGTGTTATTCCCGTATCCAGTTCGTCCCTTCCTGCACGTCGCGCAGGGAGATGCCCTTCGATTTCAGGGAGTTCCGTATCTCGTCCGCCTTTCCATACTCCCTTATCTTCCTGAGCCGGAGCCTCTCCTCGACGAGCAATGTGACCTCCTCGTCCTCCAGGTTCTCCTTGCCCAATAATCTCTCAATCCTCCCCCTATCCACGCTCCCCTCGCCCTTTAAGGAGACGGTCGTCTGCCGCAGAGGCTTGTAGCATATACCGAGGATATCGCACAACTTTCTTAAATCATCATATTTATCAACTAAAGAAATTTGATCGACCTTAGAACCTGAGCCATAGCCTAATTTAAGTTCGTTGTTAATCTCACCAACGTACATGAAAATAGCAGCAAGAGCACCCGGCGTATTGAAATCGTCGTGCATAGCTGTCTCGAAGAGCTGCCACCACTTATGCTTGGAAGGCGGAGGAGGTTCTTTTATGTCTATGTCAAGGGAAACGCGGACTTTTCCGCGATTCTTCCTCACATCTTCTATTGTTTCTTGAGGAATAGCATTTTCAACTGAGCCCAGGCAATTGTCTAGCCTGCTCAACGCCTCACGGGCCTCCGAGAGTCCCTCCTTGCTGAAGTCGAGCGGGGAGCGGTAGTGCTTCGAGATGAGGAAGAAATGGAGGATCCTCGGCTCGTACTCCTCGTAAACCTGCTTGAGGGTAAAGAAGTTGCCCAGTGATTTCGACATCTTCTCGTCCCGTATCATCACGTGCCCGTTGTGAATCCAGAACCTGGCGAACGGCTTTCCCGTGCAGCACTCGGATTGGGCTATCTCGTTCTCGTGATGGGGGAAGATGAGGTCCTGTCCCCCGCCGTGGATATCTATTGTCTCCCCGAGTAATTTGAGGCTCATGGCAGAGCACTCTATATGCCAACCGGGACGCCCCCTGCCCCACGGGCTGTCCCACGAGGGCTCTCCCGGCTTCGCCTTCTTCCAGAGGGCGAAGTCGAGGGGATTTCTTTTCTTCTCGTCGACCTCGACACGCGCGCCGGCCCGCAGATCCTCCAGGTTCCGACCCGAGAGCTTTCCGTAGTCACTGAAACTCGATACGGCAAAGAATACATCACCGGCGACCTCGTAGGCGTGGCCCTTCTCCGCAAGGGTCGAGATCATCCCGATCATATCGGCTATGTGCTCGGTGGCCCTGGGCTCGTAGGCCGGCTGCAAAAGGCCAAGACGTCCCACGTCCTCCCTGAACTCATGGATGTACCGTGAGGCGATCTCATCGCAGGTTACGCCCTCTTCGTTCGCGCGTTTGATTATCTTATCGTCAACGTCGGTGAAGTTCCTGACGCAGACTACATTATAGCCGAGGTGCTTGAGATACCTCTGTATCATGTCGAAAACGACCAGGGCCCGCGCGTGGCCCACGTGGCATTCGTCGTACACGGTGACGCCGCAGACGTACATGGTTACCCTGCTTCCTTCGGGCAGCTCGAACGGATCCTTCTCCCCCGAAAGCGTATTGTGAATCTTCAACGCCATGGTCTGACTCTATTCTCTATCTAATCTCGTTCAGTTAATCAGCAGCGTCAAATCGTTTCCGCACAGGTTACCATGGGAACATTAAATCCGGGACAACACTTTTCGAATTTGCCCGCAGCACAAGGTATTATCAGGCAGGTAACACAGAAGAAGTTGATTTAATTAATTGCTGGCTTTTTCTTCTACTGAATCTTAAGAACTTCATTTATTTGGTTTATTTCCTGACGTTGCTTATCAACTTCGCTGTCTAACCTTCCAACCTCGGTCTCTACCCTTTTTACTGCTTCAAAAGTAAAACGCGCTCTTGATCTACAGTGATCTTGTCGACCACCTCCGTGTTTTTATCAACTGCTGCTGCGATCTTGTTGATCGTTTTCTCCATCGAATCATTCTTCATCTAACACCCGGCCTGTCTTTCTTCATTTGTACATTGTACCATTTATTCATTATTCTCCACAGTGTCCTTTTTCGCCTTTATCTCTTCGAGATGGGCCTTGAGATGCTCCTCCATGGTGTCGATCTCGTGCTGGAGCTTCTCGAGCCTCTCGGCAAGGGGATCGGGGAGATTGGTGTGGTCGAGGTTGATACCCGTTACCTTCGCCCCGGCCCTTCTGGAGATTCTTCCGGGAACGCCTACAACTGTGGCCTCCGCGGGCACGGACCGGAGGACAACGGCATTCGCCCCGATGTACGCGTTGTCGCCGATGGTGATATTTCCGAGCACCTTGGCTCCGGCCCCTATGGTGACGTTGTTGCCGATAGTGGGATGCCGTTTTCCCCTCTCCCTGCCCGTGCCGCCGAGCGTCACGCCCTGGAAAAGCGTCACGTTATCGCCTATCACCGCGGTCTCCCCTATCACCACGCCCGCGCCGTGGTCTATGAAAAACCCCTCGCCTATCCGCGCCGCGGGATGAATGTCGATACCGGTGAAGAAATATGAAATCTGGGCTATGAGCCGGGGAAGAACCGGCACGCCCAGCCTGCGGAGGTACTGGGCGATTCTATGAGCGACCAGCGCATGAAATCCCGGGTAGGCCAGTATAATCTCCAGCGTGCTCGTGGCCGCCGGGTCCCGCTCCTTGATTGCCTTTATCGCACTGAGCATTGTCCTGTACTTCCTGTTTTTCTATATGAGTTGTATCCTCATGATATTAACTCATTGAACTCACCAACTCATTTAACGAAGTTTCTTCCAGGGCCGCGATAGCCAGGGCCGCGATCGCCTCCCTCCTCCCCACGGGGCCGACGCCCTCTCCCCTGGTGGCCTTTACGCTTACCCGGGAAATGTCGGTAGAGAGGGTATCGGCAAGCCTCTGCCTCATCCGTTTGATGTGGGGGGCTATTCTCGGCTCCTCCGCCATCACCGTGCAGTCGATATTCCCTATTTCCCAGCCCTCCTCTCTTATCATGCGGCTGACTTCCCCGAGGAGCTCCGTGCTGTCCGCATCCTTGAATCGGGGATCGTCGTCGGGAAAGTGGGTGCCGATATCACCGAGGGCGCACGCGCCGAGTATCGCGTCGCATATGGCGTGGATGAGAACGTCCGCATCCGAGTGTCCGAGGAGACCCCGCCCGTGCTCCAGCTCGACGCCTCCCAGGACCAGCTTCCGCCCCTGTGCCAGCCTGTGAATATCATATCCTATCCCGACCCTCATCCAGGGCTATCCCCCAAGCTCAATAAATAACGAGCTGATTTAGCATTAACGGCTAGAAGCGCTAAAACGCAAACAAATATGCAAAAAGAGAAAATATGGAAATAGGAAAACCCGAAATAATGATAAGGCAAAAGATATATTTTCATATTACTTTATTTCCATACTTCCATTTCTAGAGTTTAACTATGCCACAGAAGCTTATACCAATCAGGCACGCTAGGTAGCTCTTAACCTGTCTTTCAATATTAGTTCAGCCAGCTTTAAATCCACGGGAGTGGTTATTTTTATGTTTCCGTAGCTCCCCTCCACGACCTTGACTTCTTTGCCGGTCGTCTCGACAAGGAGGCTTTCATCCGTTAATTCGGCGGTCTCCGGCGCGCTCCCATATGCCTTCTTGAGGAGGTCGTATTGAAACGCCTGTGGAGTCTGCGCCTCCCAGATTTTATTCCTGTTAATCGTTCCCTTTATGAACATGTCCGGCGTTACTTCCTTGGCCGTGCAGACAAACGGAACGGCTGGAATAGCGGCCCCCCATTTCAGAGCCGCCCCGATCACATCATCAATGAGGGCCACCTCGATGAACGGCCTGGCGCCGTCATGAACGACGGCGATGACGCAATCGTCACCCACGGCCTCGAACCCCCTTGCCACCGAGCCGGCCCTGCTCTCTTCCCCCTCGACTATCATGGATATCTTCGGAACACCATCGAGGGCCTCCCTGAACCCATCCAGCGCTCCGGGGGCACCTACCACGATAATGTCGCTGATCATCCCGGAGCGTGAAAGCGCTTCTGCCGTCCAACTGATAATAGGCCTCCCGCACAGGGAAACGAGGGCCTTAAAGGGGCCGGCGCCAAGCCTCTCGCCCCGCCCCGCCGCCGCTATGATGCCGACAATCCTGCCGCTCATCCTATCGTCTCCGCCATGGCTTCCTGAACGGTTTCCACGCCTACGAGCTCGGCCCCCTTGAGGTGTTTTACATCGTCCAGGTTCGCGCGTGGCAAAACCACTTTCTTGAAACCAAGCTTGACAGACTCTTTCACCCTCTTCACCGGATGGGGTGCAGCCCTGATCTCTCCTCCCAGCCCTATCTCGCCGAAGACGGCCACGTCGGCGCTCGCGGGTTTATCCTTCATGCTGGAGGCCGTTGCCACGGCCACTCCCAGGTCGGCGGCGGGCTCCGAGACGCGCATGCCTCCCACAATATTGACGTAGACATCCTTGTCCCCCAGCGAAAGACCCACCCTTCTCTGCAGGACGGCTATAATCATGGAGAGCCTGTTGGCGTCCACGCCCGAGGTCCTCCTGACCGGAAGGCCGAAGGATGTGGGACTCACGAGGGACTGGACCTCTACGAGCAGGGGCCGCGTCCCCTCGATGACAGGCACGACGATGGAGCCCGAAACCCCGCTCCGCCTCTCCGCGATGAACATCTCCGAGGGATTGGTCACTTCCATCAGCCCGCCCTCCGTCATCTGGAAAATGGCTATCTCATCGGTCGAGCCGAACCTGTTCTTGACGGCTCTCAAAATTCGGTAGAGGTGGTACCTGTCTCCCTCGAAATAGAGGACGGTGTCCACCATGTGCTCAAGGAGGCGGGGGCCGGCAATCGCCCCCGACTTTGTCACGTGGCCGATAACGAAAACGATACACCCCCGGCCCTTCGCCATGAACATGAGCCTGGCGGCGCTTTCCCTCACCTGGCTGACGCTCCCCGGGGCGCTTTCCAGGTCCGGCCTGTAAACTATCTGGATGGAGTCGACTACGAGTATAAAGGGATCGAGTTCTTCGACATGACCGGCTATGACATCCATGTCGGTCTCGCAGACGATGTACAGGTTCGGGGAGCCGACACCCAGCCTGCCGGCGCGCACCATCGTCTGGGCAGTGGACTCCTCGCCGCTGATGTACAGGACCCTGTGCCCCCGGGACGCAAGCGAATTGCAGACCTGGAGCATGAGTGTGGACTTGCCGATCCCGGGCTCGCCCCCGATAAGGATGAACGAACCGCCTACGATGCCTCCTCCCAGGAGAGAATCGAACTCGTCGATTCCCGTCTTCAGCCTATCTGTCCCGGAGGCAGAGGCCCCGGAGAGAGCGACAGGTTTCTCGGGGTGCAGAGACTTCGGGCGCCGGCCGCCGCCCGACGGTGGGGCCGCCTCCTCCACGAGCCCATCCCACATGCCGCACTCCGGACACCTGCCCAACCACTTGAGGGATACAAACCCGCACTCGCCGCAGACGTACCTCGTTCCATCCTTCGCCTTCATGATCGGGGTTGGGCCCTGACAGCCGGGTCTGATAGGAAATGGAGACGCGTGTTCATCAAAACACGACAACGCACTTCCACCCTAAGGGACCGGGCGCTCTCTTTCTAATCCGCCTTGAATGCAAGCTTGTCCTTATCCGCCGTGACGTTGATGATCTTTCCCCTCGGGATAGCCTGCTTGAGAATCTCCTCGGCAAGAGGGTCCTCTATGAAACGCCCTATGAGCCTCCTGAGCTGCCGCGCCCCCGACTCGGGGCTATGGCCTTTCTCTATGAGAAGATCCTTCGCGCTCTTATCCAGCTTGAGCTTGATATCCTGTGCCCGGAGCCTATCCCGGAGCTTCGATAGCTCGAGCTCGACTATGCCGTAGAGGTCCTTCTTCGTCAGCGACCTGAAGACAACTATATCATCGATGCGGTTGAGGAACTCCGGCCGGAAGCTCTTCTTGAGCTGGCCCAGCAGCTTATCCTTCATCCCCTCGTATGTGGCCTCGTCATCCGATGCCTTGAAGCCGAGCGTGGTTTGCTTCTTGAGTAAATCCGCACCTATATTCGACGTCATGATAACGACAGTGTTCCTGAAATCGACCGGCCGGCCCAGGCTGTCGGTAAGCTTGCCTTCCTCGAGCACCTGGAGGAGTATATGATGGATATCCTGGTGCGCCTTTTCTATCTCGTCGAAGAGAACGACCGAGTAGGGCCGGCGGCGCACCTTCTCCGTAAGCTGACCTCCCTCCTCGTAACCGACGTATCCCGGGGGCGATCCGGTCAACCTGGACACGGAAAACTTTTCCATGTATTCCGACATGTCGAGCTGTATGAGGGCCTCCTCCTCGCCGAAGACGAACTCGGCCAGCGCCCTGGCCAGAAGGGTCTTTCCTACGCCGCTCGGACCTAAAAATATAAAAGAGCCTATGGGCCGCTTCGGATCCTTGAGGTTTGCCCTGGATCGCCGCAGGGCCCTTGAGATGGCCGCTATGGCTTCGTTCTGGCCCACGACCCGTTTGTGAATATTCTCCTCCATGTGGAGGAGTTTCTCCATCTCCTCCTCTTCAAGCCTGGAGATAGGAATCCCGGTCCATTTCGAAACGATCTGGGCGATGTCCTGTTCGTTAACCTTGACGATTTTATCCACATCGGACTTCTTCCATTGCTCGAGAGTCTCCTCCAGACGCTTCTTCGCCGCCCTCTCCTCGTCTCTCAGAGCGGCCGCCCTCTCGAAGTCCTGTCCCTTTATCGCCCCCTCTTTCTTTTTTGTTATCTCCTTGACCTCTTTCTCTAATTTCTTCACGTCGGGGGGACGGGTCATGGCCGATATCCTCGCCCGCGCCCCGGCCTCGTCTATGAGATCTATCGCCTTGTCCGGCAGGTAGCGCCCCGTTATGTACCTGTCCGATAGCTCGGCGGCCGCCAGCAGGGCGTCTTCCGTGAACTCGACGTGATGGTGCCCCTCGTACCGGGACCTCAACCCGCAAAGGATATCCACGGTTTCCAGCACGCTGGGCGCATCAACGATTATCGTCTGGAACCTTCTCTCGAGGGCCGCGTCCTTCTCTATGTACTTGCGGTACTCGTCCATCGTCGTCGCGCCGATGCACTGAATCTCCCCCCGCGACAGGGACGGCTTCAGGATGTTGGATGCATCTATGGCCCCCTCGGCGGCGCCCGCGCCTACGATGGTGTGGAGCTCGTCGATGAACAGCAAGACGTCCTTTGACCGGCGGATCTCGTCCATGACGGCCTTTATCCTCTCCTCGAACTGCCCCCTGTATTTAGTCCCCGCCACCATGAGCGCCAGGTCGAGAGTGATCACCCTCTTGTCCCTGAGCAGCTCCGGCACATTGCCGTTGACAATCTCCTGTGCCAGGCCTTCTACAATGGCGGTCTTCCCGACCCCCGCCTCGCCGAGAAGGACCGGGTTGTTCTTCCTCCTCCTGCACAGGATCTGGATGACCCTCTGGATCTCGTCCACCCTGTCAATGACGGGATCGAGCTGGTTCTTGCAGGCAAGCTCCGTCAGGTCCCTGCCGAACGCCCTGAGCGCGGGCGACTTCACCTTCTTCTCTCCCGGTTTCCCCATTCCCTCATCGGCATGACCGAACTGGGCCCCCAGCTTATCCAGTACCCTCTGCCGCGCCTCTTCTATATCAACGTCGAGGTTCTTAAGTATCCGGGCCGCGACGCCCTCCGCCTCTCTGAGGAGGCCCAGGAGGATGTGCTCCGTCCCGATATACGTATGGTTAAGCCCCCTCGCCTCCTCTGCAGCGAGCTCGATCACACGCTTTGCCCTGACGGTAAAGGGCACATCGCCTATTGTCTTGGTCTCGGGGCCCGTCCCGACCGACTTCTCGACCTCGATCCTGAGCGTCTCGAAATCAAGCCCCATCTCCCTCATCACCTCGACGGCCACTCCCTGGCCGAGCCGTATGATCGCCAGAAGTATGTGTTCCGTGCCGATATAGTTATGGTTAAACCGGTCGGCCTCTTTGCGGGCAAGGATGATCACCTGCCTCGCGCGGTTGGTAAATCTGTCAAAGGTGTCCATTTAACGCTATTTTCCTTTCCTTTCCGGTGCAAGCTTCCTTCTTATAAGCTCGGCCCTGAAAAAATCCCGCTCATCGGCGTCAAGCTCCCTGCCGACCATCTCCTGGAGGTGGGCCGGCTGGGTCTGCATGAACAGCTCGTTTATCGTCAATACATCGATCCCCTTAAGTATCTCGAGAGAGACGCCGAGCCGGAGGGCCGAGAGCAACTCTATCGTCTCCTTCGAGCTTATGACCCGGGCGTTCTTCAGGAGCCCGTATGCCCGCCAGACCCTGTCCTGAAGCTCGCTCGCACTGTCCCTTAGAAGGGCGACCCGGGCGTTTCTCTCGTGCGTCACTATCTGCCTGATAACCTTTTCAAGGCTGACAATGATGTCCTCTTCCGTCGTGCCGAGCGTGACCTGGTTCGACATCTGGAAGAGGTTGCCCGACGGCTCCGTTCCCTCGCCGTACAAGCCCCTCACAGCGAGGCCGAGCTTCAGAACGGCCTGTATTACCTGGTTGACCTGCTTCGAGAGAACGAGGGCCGGTATATGCATCATTACGGATGCCCTCATCCCCGTCCCGACGTTTGTCGGGCAGCAGGTCAGGTAACCGTACACGGGGCTGAAAGCGTAGTGGATCGACTTCTCGAACTCGTCGTCAAGGATGTTGATCAGGTCCCATGCATCCCTCAGCTGGAAGCCCGACCGCAGCACCTGTACCCGGAGGTGGTCTTCCTCGTTGATCATGACGCTGATCACCTCTCCCTGGCCCACGGCGAGGGCGCTCTCCCTGGTCTCCTCGGCAAGGTGCTTGCTCATCAGGTGCCTCTCGACCAGGAACTGCTTGTCGATAACATCCAGCTCGTTCAACTGCACGTAGAGGGAGGCGTGCATGTGCTTCGAGGCCTTGATTGCCTTGCCCACGATACCGAGCGCCTTCCTCCGGGATTCATCATTCGCCCGGTGAGGAAAAGGAATATCCATAATATTCCTGGCCAGGCGTATCCTGCTGGAGATAACGATATCGGCATCGGGCCCCTGCCCCTTGAGCCACTCCGTTGTCCTGTTTAAAAGAACCTTGATGTTCACTTCGCGCCGCCTGATTTCTTCTCTGCCTGCTGCTTCAGCGAGTAAAGCTTGTCCCGTATTACGGCCGCCTCCTCGAAGGCCTCACTCTCTATGGCCGCCCTGAGCTTCCGTTCGAGTTCCTTCCTCTTCTGGATAGTCTTTATAAGCGTTGCCGAGCGCTTAGGAAACTTCCCGACGTGACTGTTTTGCTTATGAATCGACTCCAGCAGCGCGTTCATTCCCTGCTCGAAGGTGCTGTAGCACTGGCTGCATCCCAGCCTGCCGGTTTTCCTGAAGTCGGCGTAGGTCATGCCGCACCCCGGGCATTTCCGTTTCATCTCCTCCACCGGAAAGGCGGCCAGGTCGGTGAGCCCCGCGAGGAGATCGGAGAGCGCGAAGGGCGCGTGCATGGTCACACCCTTCTTCTTCGCGCAATCCTCGCAGATGTGCATCTTCATCACCTTGTTGTCGACTATTTCGGTATAGAGGATCGTGGCCTCGTTCTTTTTGCACACCTGGCAGATCATACCTGTTACCTTCCCTTACTCTTCTATGCCGCGCCTGAACCGCAAAGGGTTACGATTAGGAGTACAATTAAATTACGAACCACTCACTTTAAAACCGGATTAAAACACCGGCCGGCGCTAAAAGGCCAGCACCCCCTCGCTCCTGGCCAGCTTCTTGAACTTCTTCATCAGGGACTTCGTCACGTGCCCGGGCCCGCCCAGGCCGATCTTCCTGCCGTCGACCTTGACAACCGGGACTATCTCGGCAGCCGTGCCGGTGAGGAAACACTCATCGGCATTGTAGATGTCGTGGCGTGTCATAACAATGGGCTTGACCACCATGCCGGAGTCCCTGGCGATATCTATGACACACGCTCTCGTTATACCCTCGAGTACTCCCATATATATGGAGGGAGTAAATATGACCCCCTTTCTCACGGTGAAAATGTTGTCCCCCGTGCACTCGGAAACGAAACCGAACGAATTCAGCATGACTGCCTCCGGCAAACCCGAGTTAAGGGCCTCTATCTTGGCCAGTATGTTATTAAGGTAATTGAGAGATTTTATCCTGGGGCTGACGGCCTCCGCGATGTTCCTCTGCGTGCCGACCGTGATGACGGTGAGACCCTCCCTGTAAAACCTCGGCGGATAGAGAATAATTTTATCCACGATGATTATGATCTGCGGGTTCCTGCACGTGAAGGGATTAAGGCCGAGCGAACCTGCCCCACGTGTAACAATCAGCCGGATATAGGCATTCTTGAGCTTGTTGAGCCTGACAGCCCTGATAACATCCCCGGTAAGCTTATCCTTCGATGCGGGGATCTCCAGCATGATCGACGTGGCCGATTCGTAGAGCCTATCGATATGATCGCGGAGCTTGAATACCCGGCCGTTGTAAACCCGGATGCCCTCGAAGATGCCGTCGCCGTAGAGCAGGCCGTGATCGAAGACCGAAACCTTCGCCGTCCTCTTCGAATAATATTTGCCGTTGATAGATATCTTCATCGCTTCACAGTCCCCCTCGTCCGTTGCCCTCAACAACACGCCCGTCAATCATTCTTACCGTCCTGTTTCCTATCCCGCTCAGCTCCGGATCGTGCGTAACGACCAGAAACGTCTGTCCCTTCTCCCGCGCAAGTCCGGCCAGCAACTCGTGGAGCCGTCGGCTCGTCTCCGTGTCGAGGTTGCCGCTCGGCTCATCGGCCATGACTATCTTAGGCCTGTTCATGAGAGCCCTGGCAATCGCAACCCGCTGCTGCTCCCCTCCGGAAAGCTCCCGGGGCTTATGGCCCGTTCGCTCCTCCAGGCCGACGTCGGAAAGGAGTTCCAGCGCCCTCATCCTCAGCTCCGTCCGTCGCCTACGGCTGTCGTTGAATATCATCGCCGGAAGAAGGACGTTCTCGAGGGCCGTGAACTCCGGAAGAAGATGATAAAACTGGAAGACGAAACCGACCTTCCTGTTCCTCACCCTGGCCCTCTCCCGCTCCCCCAGCGCGAAGAGATCCACCCCATCAAGAAACACCTTCCCTGACGTCGGGACATCGAGCCCTCCGAGAAGATGGAGAAGGGTGCTCTTCCCCACGCCCGAAGAGCCCATTATTATGAGGACCTCTCCTCCTCGAACCTCCAGGTCGATGCCCTTGAGGACCTCGAGACTCTTTCGCCCCATACTATAAGATTTGTGGAGATTCCGCGCAACCAGTAACTGGTCTCCCCTCTTTTGCCCGGGTCCGTTCATCGAACTGTCATCCTGTGTCTCTTTACAACTTGTCTAATGCAAAGCATCTAATAACCAATCACCAAGAAACAAGGTACAAACAATAACCAATAATCAATATCCAATGACCAAACCGCTTGATTATTGAATTATATATCTTGGTTGTTAGACCTCTATTGCAGTTCGTAGTATATAGCGCCCCTATTATTCGTATCGTAAAGCTTCCACCGGTTTCAGGCGTGACGCCTTCCATGAGGGATAGAGGGCCGCACAAATGCTCATCGCCACCGCGCACAGCGAAATAACGACCACGTCCTTCATGAAGATATCTGCGGGTATCCTATCAAAATAGTAGACATCGCTCGGAAAGAGCTGAAAACCGGTGACCTGCCCCACGAAATCGGCAATAGGATTGATGTTCGCCGCGAACCACACGCCGGCCAGAACGCCGAAGATCACTCCCATAACGCCGATGATGAACCCCTCGAGCGTGAATATGGTCATGACGCTCCGGGAGCTGCACCCGAGGGCCTTCAGTATGCCGATGTCCTTAGTCTTCACCATCACCATCATGATGAGAGTGCTGATGATGTTCAGCGCTGCCACCAGGATGATAAAGATGAGGATGATGAACATGACCTTCTTCTCCATTTTTACTGCCGAGAAGAGCGTGGGATTGAGGTCCATCCAGCCCAGCACCCTATAGCTGGAGCCGAGGAGCACTCGGAGGCTCTTCTTGAGATCGTGGGCCTTTTCCAGTTTGTCCGTGGAAAGGCTCAGTCCGCTCACGCCGCCGCCGATCCTGAAGAGCTTCTGGGCAGTGTCGAGGGAGACATAGGCCATGTTGGCGTCGTACTCGTACATGCCTGAGTCGAAGATGCCGACGACCTCGCTCTCGACCACTATCTGGACGGGACCCGATGGCGTCTGGACCTGGGAGGGGGATATGATCTTCGCAACATCCCCCTCAAGAAGGCCCAGTCTCTTGGAAAGCTCTTCGCCCAGGATGATACCGTCCCCCTGGAAGTCAAGGCCGCCCTTGACGATATACCTGCTGATGGCGGAGACCTCCTGCTCTTTTTTCGGGTCTATCCCCCGCACGACGAACCCCATGGCCTTCCCGTGAGCCCGCAGCAGCGCCTGCCCGGTGATGAACGGCGCGCCGGCGGTCACGCCGTCGACCAAGAGAACCCGGTCGAGCACCTCCTGATAGTCGTGCATATTGCCCCTCGTACTGTGGATCGTGAGGTGAGAGAAGGTGCCCATCAGCTTCTCCTCGAGCTCGCGTTCGAAGCCGCCCATCACACTGAGAACGACGATTAAAATCATGACGCCGGCCCCGACCCCCACCACGGAGAATATCCTATTGAGGAGAAGGGACTGCTTCCGCATGGAGCTGAGATAGCGCCAACTTATGAAAAGCTCGAATCTCATGAACTCTCGGGCCTCAGCTGCGGGAAGAGGATGACCTCGCGTATGGACGCCTTGCCGGTGAGGATCATAACGAGCCTGTCGATGCCTATCCCGAGGCCGCCGGCGGGCGGCATTCCGTGCTCAAGGGCCGTGACAAAATCATCGTCCAGCTCCCGCCCCTCCTTCTCGCCGCTCCTGAGCTGCCTTTCAAACCGCTTCCTCTGCTCGATCGGGTCGTTCAGCTCGGAGTACGCGTTGGCCAGCTCCTCGCCCCCGGCGAAGAGCTCGAAGCGCTCGCACAGGGACGGGTTATCATCTCTCGCCCTGGCAAGGGGAGACAACGGTACGGGGTAATCCGTCACGAAGGTCGGATCGATGAACTTCGGGGAAGCGGCTTTCTCCAGGATCTCATTCATGACCTCCTCGTCCGACGAGCAGCCGGAGACGTCCAGGTCGAGGCAGCCCGCAACCTCCCGAACGTCCATCTTGTCGCCCGGCTTCACGCCCCCCGCTTCGCGAACTGCGTCCTCGAAGGTGAGGCGGCGCCACGGTGGGGAGAGGTCGATCCGACGCCCCTCGCCGTCGGTAACACCGGTCCCCCCGCAGACCTCCATCGCGACGTGGGCGATCAGCTCCTCCGTCAGGGTCATCATATCCGTGTAGTCGGCGTAGGCCCAGTAGACCTCGAGCATTGTGAACTCGGGGTTATGAAAGCGGGACAGCCCCTCGTTCCTGAAGCTCCTGTTGAGCTCGTATATCTTCTCGAACCCACCCACGAGGAGACGTTTCAGGAACAGCTCGGGAGCAATGCGCAGGTACAGGTCGGCATCGAGGGCGTTGTGATGGGTGCGAAAGGGCTCCGCCACCGCGCCCCCGATCCTCTCCTGCATCATCGGCGTCTCGACCTCGAGGAAACCCCGGCCGTCCAGAAACGCCCGTATGGTCGAGATGGCGCGGGACCTCGTGACGAACGTTTCCTTCACGCCCGGGTTCGAGATCAGGTCCAGGTAGCGCTTCCTGAACCTCGTTTCGATGTCCTTGAGGCCGTGCCACTTCTCGGGGAGGGGCCTCAACGCCTTGGCCAGAATTTTCAATTCATTGACCTTAAGCGTTATTTCCCCCGTGTTCGTCCTGAAGAGCTCCCCCTCGGCGCCCAGGATGTCGCCCACGTCGCACTTCTTGAAGAGCTCGTAGGGCCGCTCCCCCACCACGTCCCTCCTGACATATATCTGGAGCTTCCCGCTACAATCGCTTATGTCGGCGAAAGCCGTGCGGCCGTGCCGCCGGTATGCGGTCAGTCTCCCCGCAACCCTCAACGCCCGGCCCTCCCGGTAATCTTCATGGGCCGACCGCGCGCGGTCCCTCCGGAGATATCGTCCGCCGTAGAGCGAAACACCCATCTCCAAGAGCTCCTCCACGCGCTTCTTCTTCTGCCTGATCTGGTCCTCGAGCTTCATGTCAGTTCACTCTATCCTTCGCTAATGACTTAAGAAATAATACCTCTTGGGTAGGGGCGGGTTTCAAACCCGCCCCTACCCTTTGACTGTGGACCTCAGGTACGCGTCTATGAAGCGGTCTATATCACCGTCCATTACACCACGGACGTTCCCCACTTCCACTTTCGTGCGGTGGTCCTTGACCATATTGTAGGGATGAAAAACGTACGACCGTATCTGGCTTCCCCACGCTATCTCCATCTTCTCGCCATACTGCTTCCTTATCTCCTCCTCCTTCTTCGTCCTCTCCATCTCGTACAGCCTCGCCCGCAGAACCTTCATCGCGGAGGCCTTGTTCTTGTGCTGGGACCGCTCGTTCTGGCATGTTACGACCAGGCCCGTGGGGATATGTGTAATCCGCACCGCCGAGTCCGTGACGTTCACATGCTGACCGCCGGCCCCGCTCGAGCGGAACGTGTCTACACGGAGATCCTTTTCGTTTATCTCCATCTCGCCGTCGTCCGCGATCTCCGGGATGACCTCGACAGAGGCGAAAGAGGTGTGCCGTCTCTTGCCCGAGTCAAAGGGGGATATCCTGACCAGCCTGTGGACCCCTTTCTCCGCCCTGAGAAAACCGAAGGCGTAGTCACCCTTGATTCCGATTGTCACGCTCTTGATCCCCGCCTCTTCACCCGGAAGAAGGTTGTAGTCAACGATACCGTAACCCTTCCTCTCACACCACCGCCCGTACATCCTGAGAAGCATCTCCGCCCAGTCGCATGACTCCGTCCCGCCCGCCCCCGCGTTGATGCTCAGGATCGCGTTGCTCCTGTCATGCTCCCCGCTCAGGAGTGCCTTCAGCTCGAATGAACCAACTTCAACCGCCAGCTCTTCGATCTCGAGGGCGATCTCCCCGAGCAGCGAAGCGCCGTCGGAGTCGGAGGAAGCGAGCTCTATCATCTCCTCCATATCGGCGGCCTTCTTCTCGAAAGCCCGGATAGCATCGGTCGGATTCTTGAGGGATGAGAGCTCGTCCACCAATACCCGGGCCCGTTCGCGCGCCTCCCAGAAAGAAGGGGCCGCCATGAGCTCCTCAATCTCGGCTATCCGTGAGAGCTTGGCCGGGACGTCAAAGATACACCCGCATCCGAAGGACCCGTTGCCTGGTGTCCTCTAATTTCGCTTTTACTTCTTCATACATAAATTAGCTCGCTTAACTCGCAAATTTATTACGGATTACAGCCTATAGCTTATGAACTTAACTCAAAAGCTATAACAATATATATGGAAAGAGGCATATCAGGAATACAAATTTACGCTCCCCCTATGCCGGGCCTCTTCCGGAAACAGGCACAAATAAGGGAAACGAATGCGAGAATAAGGCACGCCATTGAAAAGACATCTCCGTGCTCAGCGTAGAAAGTCCCCCCGCCGCCGGGACGCACGGAGGCCGTAAGATGCCCCTCCACGAAGATATCATAACCACCGGGGCCCTTTAACCTGGCGTACTCCCGCCCGTACCGGTCGATAAAACATGAGACGCCGGTATTGGCGCACCTGACCATCGGCACCCTGTTTTCGACGGTCCTGAACGTTCCCATGGCGAGATGCTGATACGGCTCGCACGAGCGCCAGAACCAGGCGTCGTTGGTAATGTTTATGAGGAGCCTGGCACCGTTCTTAACGAAGCGGCGCACCACGTCCGGAAAGGCGTCCTCGAAACATATAAGGACCCCGACGGGGGCGCCTTTCACGGTGACGACCTTGTAATCCTGCCCGAACGAGAAATCCTGCTCGAAGGGAACCATGGATGCTATGAAGAAGAGGAGCTTCCTGAAGGGGACGTACTCGCCGAAGATGACAAGATGGATCTTGTCGTACCTGTCCGTCACGTTCTTCTCCGGTGAGATGAAGAAAGCGCTGTTGTAATAAATATCTTGTCCTTCAACACTCTCCGCGTGGGTCGAGCCTACAATAAAGTGGCACCGGCCCTCGTCGATGACATCGGTCACAAGGCCCTGCAGCTCCGGGTCGTACTGCAGGTAGCCGGGCAGCGCCGTCTCCGGCCAGATGAGAATGTCGGGCCCGTCCCTCAGGGCGGCCATGGAGAGCCTCCTGTACTGGCCCATGATGACGGGTTTTTCAGCGGGATCCCACTTGAAGTGCTGCTCGATGTTACCCTGGACCACGGTGATTTTGAGCGACGGCTCCGGACCGGGAGGGGAGGAGAGGACGCGCTTACCGTAAAGGAGAACGGCAAGCACCACCGCCGTGGCCGCTACGAGAGGAGCGATCGATACCAGAAAGCCGCGCCGTGCGCGAATACCGCAGAGAAAGCCGTAGAGCGCAACGTTCACCATCACGATGAGAAACGATATGCCGTAGACACCCGTGAACTCGCATATCTGGATGAGATGTGTCGCCGTGTACTGGGTCGTTCCGGCCACCCCCCAGGGGAAGCCCGTTATGAGGCGGCTGCGTAAGAGCTCGAGGCCAACCCACGCGCACGGCGCCGATACGATCAGGGGGACGGGGCGGCACCTTTTCAGCCGGTTGAAAATGACGGCGAAGATTGCGGGGTAAATGGAGATGTACGCCGATAAGACGATCCAGCCCGCGACGGTCACGTGACAAAGCCAGTAAAGGGAGCCGAAATTGTAAACGGCGCCCATCAGGTAGCCCAGGCCAAACGCCCTTCCGGGCCTCTTTCCCTCTATGGCGAACAGCAGGGGAAGCAGGCAGGCCCACGGCAGGAAGCTCCAGCCCGGCCGGGGAAACGCCGCCACAAGCATCAAACCCGACAGGACCGACAACAAGATATCTATATTACCCTTCCTTAATCTACTGCCGTTCATGGGAATTCCAATTTAAACTGCTTGGGCCTTTGTGAATTTATTCATTGGAGTTTGTTTCGGATTTCGAGTTTCGAATTTAGGATTTTACAGCTAAGAGACCGGGAAAACAGCTTTTTAATTAATCAGGAGAGTGTGGTAGGCATTGAAGGCTGGTGTAAAAAGGGTAGTTCAGGCATTGATGCCGCAGCACTTCTTGTACTTCTTGCCGCTGCCGCAGGGGCAGGGCTCGTTTCTTCCGACTTTCGTTCCGGAACGCCTGATCGCGGACGGGGGCCCCATCTCCTCCGGCGGCGGAGGCGCGGACCTCTCGACGGGAGCGCCGGAGAACGCCGAAACGGTCTCGTGCTCGTATTTCCGGGGCTCCTCCGGCTCGAGCTTGCGCATGCTGTCCGGCGTGGCGGTGCTCCGGAAAATCGAAACGGTGATATCCTCGTTGAGGTGGCTTATCATCTCCGAGAACATCTCGAAGCTCTCTTTCTTGTACTCTATCAGCGGGTCCCGCTGGCCGTAAGCCCGCAGCCCTATGCCCTCGCGGAGGCCGTCCATATTGTACAGGTGCTCCTTCCACAGCCTGTCGATGGTCCCCAGCATAACGTAGCGCTCCAGCATGCGCATGTTCTCGGGACCCTCGTAGCTCTCCTTGAACTTGTATAGCCAGGCAACCCGGTCCATGATCTTTTCCTTGACGTCGTCGAGCTCCGCGACGACGCCCAGGTCTGACTCCCTGAACCTGTGTGGAAGGGTCATGGAGAGCCAGGCGAGAAAAGGCTCATAGTCCCAGTCCTCCGGATGGACGTCGGGCGGGAGAAATAGCGGGAGCTTCTCCTCAAGGAGCTCGGAGATATGGTCCATGATGAGGCCCTTCAAATCGCTCGAGGAGAGTATATCGTCCCTTATGGCGTAGATCACCTCACGCTGCTTGTTCATGACGTCGTCATACTCCAGGGTGCGCTTCCGAATGGAGAAATTCCGCGCCTCCACCCTCTTCTGCGCGTTTCCTATCGACTTGGTCAAGAGCGGGTGGACAAGCTCCTGGCCTTCCTCGATCCCAAGGCGGTTCATAATGCCGGCAATCCTGTCGGAGCCGAAGAGGCGCATCAGCTCGTCCTCGAGCGATATATAGAAACGAGAGGACCCCGGGTCGCCCTGGCGCGCGCACCGGCCCCTCAGCTGACGGTCGATCCGCCTGGACTCGTGCCTGGACGTCCCGATAATATGCAGCCCGTCGTTCTCGGCCACCCCCTCTCCAAGCTTGATGTCGGTCCCCCTGCCGGCCATGTTCGTCGCTATGGTTACAGCGCCGGGCTGGCCGGCTCGCGCCACAATCTCGGCCTCCTTCTGGTGGTACTTCGCGTTCAGGACGGAGTGGACGATTCCCTTTCGCTTCAGCATGCGGCCTAAAACCTCGGAGTAATGCACGTCTATGGTGCCTACGAGAACCGGGCGTTTCTTCCGGTAGAGCTCCGCTATCTCCTCCACCACGGCATTCGTCTTCTCGCGCCGCGTCTTGTAGATAACATCGTTATAATTGGTCCTGAGAACGGGCTCGTTCGTCGGCACGACGATGACGTCGAGCGAATAAATCTCGTTGAACTCGCTCGCCTCGGTCTCCGCCGTTCCCGTCATCCCCGCCAGCTTCTCGTATATGCGGAAGTAGTTCTGCAGCGTGATCGTCGCGAATGTCTGAGTCTCCTGCTCTATTTTCACGCCCTCCTTCGCCTCCAGAGCCTGGTGGAGCCCGTCGGAATAACGCCTGCCCGGCATCAGCCGCCCGGTGAACTCGTCCACGATGATCACCCTGTTCGCGTCAACGACGTATTCCACGTCCTTCTCGAAAAGAGAATACGCCCTGAGAAGCTGTGAGACGTTGTGGACATTTCCGGCCTGCCGGTTGAACCTCTCCTGCACCTCGTACTTCCTCTTCTCCTTTTGAGACGGAGAGAGCGAATCGTTCTCGTCTATCCCCTGTATCTCCTCGATCAGGTTGGGCATCTTGTAATCCTTCTGGAGATGCACGGGGAGTGCGTCAATTCCCTTGTTGGTGAGGTCGGCCTCGTTCGATTTCTCGCCGATATAAAAGAAGAGTTCCTCTCTCAGGGCGTGCATCTCTTCCTTTCGCGTGTCCGTGTGCAGCTCCGATTCGACCCGGTCCAGCAGCTTCCTGATCCCCGGCTCCTCCATCATCTTGAGAAGCTGCCTGTTTTTCGGGGTGCCCTCCTTTACAACCCATATCTTCTTTCCGGCCCGGAGTTCATCCTCGCCGGCATCAAGCGCCGTGGCCGCCTCCTTGAGGAGGCGGCTGCACAGAAATGCCTGCTTCTTTACGATATCTTCAACGGCGGGACGGAGCACGTCGTACTTCTGGGTCGAGACTGAGACGGGCCCGGATATGATAAGCGGCGTCCGCGCCTCGTCGACGAGGATCGAGTCAACCTCGTCTATTATCGCGTAGAAATGGCCGCGCTGGACCTGGTCCTCTTTCCTGAGCGCCATGCCGTTGTCCCGCAGGTAGTCGAAACCGAACTCGCTGTTTGTCCCGTACGTTACGTCGCATCGGTAAGCCCCGATCTTATCCTCGTGGCCCATGTCGTGCTGGAGACACCCGACCGTCATTCCCAGCGTCTCGAAGACAGCCCCCATCCACTGGCTGTCCCTCAGGGACAGGTAGTCGTTGACAGTGACCAGGTGGACATTGTTTCCCGTGAGCGCGTTAAGGTAAAGAGGCATGGTGGCAACGAGCGTCTTTCCCTCTCCCGTGGCCATTTCCGCGATCATCCCCTGGTGAAGTGCGACGGCGCCGATTAACTGGACGTCGAAGGGAATCATCTCCCAGGTCATCGGCTGGTCGCAGATCGTCCAGGATCGGCCCATGAGACGGCGGCAGGCGTTCTTGACGACCGCGAACGCCTCCGGCATGACCGGATCAAGGATCTCGTTCCACAATTCCTTGATTTTGCCCCTTACCTTCTTCCGCTCGTCATCGGAGACCGCCTCGTCGAGCTTGAGCCTGAGGCCTTCCATACGCTCCCGGGCCTCTTCCATGTTCCCGCGCACGCGCTCCCTGAACTCGACCGTCTTGGCGCGCAGCTGCTCGTCCGAGAGATTCCGGTACGACTCCTCGATGCAGTTTATCTCATCGACCAGGGGGCGGAGCTTTTTGATCTCCCTGTCGTTTCTCGTCCCGATTGTGTGCTTTAAGATCCAAGTAAACATGGTAGCAGCGGTTATAAGTTGAAGATTAAATCACTATCCCTATTGCGCGTGTTACTATAAATAGTCACCATGGAGATCACGGATTCCACGGAGAAGATACTAGAGAACAAACCTTTTGATGCCCTGCTTCAGGATTTTAACATTGAAGTTAATAATCAATCCTACCGTAATGGCGGACAATTTCATATACGTGAGAATCTGAGCTTCGTGGATAGGAAGTATTTTTTTTCGCACTCTTCAATTCAACGATCAGTTTGTTCCTTACCAATATATCTATACGGTAACCGCAATCCAGCTTCACTCCTTTGTACTCGATAGGTATGGGAACCTGCAGTTTGAACGGGATATCATTTAAGCTTAACTCCCGGGCCAGGCATTGTTCATAGGTCGTCTCCAGCAGCCCCGGCCCCAGTACCCTGTGAACTTCAATGGCGCATCCAATAACTTCCTGGGTTAGTTTCTCATATTTCACTCCGTGTTCTCCGTGTGCTCCGTGGTTTCAAATAAAGCTTCGTTCCCGTAAAAATGGAAGTGTACCAAAGTATAAGGGGTTAAACCTTCTGCAAGGTTATTGTATCGCCGTCCCTGACGGACTTCAAGACCATCGGGTCGCCGTTGACCTTCCCGATAATGTTTACGGCGCTCGCCGGGCGCACCTCCCCGGCAACGCTTATGGGCGTAGGGCCGAAGAATATACAGAAGGCACTGCCCGCCGGCCAGTAGCCGATGTCTCCCACTTCGACAATCTCTCTCGCAGTCTCGTCGAGGCTTTCATCAACAGGAATTGCGAAGTATATCTCATCCCCCCACGTGCTGACGGCGCCCTCGATGGGCATCTCATCCGCCACCTTTTTCGCCGTTCCCGAATCGTTGAGCTCCGCCTCGAGTGCGACCTCCCCCGCCTTTATCTTTATCCTCGTTCCCATACCCAACCCCTATTGTCATAGCCTGCGAGAACCAAACTCATAAAACTTCTTTAATACTCTGACCGCCACTTCCTGGCTTTTCTCTGCTCCTCCATCTTCTCGAGGACGTAGTTCGGTGCATAGACGCCGTCGTAGTGATCGGCGTCCGGCTTGTCGTCCTCCCGGTCGGCAAAATGGCTGCAGCCGGATAAAGCCATCGTGCCGGATGACAGAAGCAGCGCGGCGGCAAGCATTCTTGTAAATCGTGCCTTCATAATTTCGATTACATTAAATCATTCCCCGGCACACTAAAACTCACCACACCGGTATTTGTAGTATATAGTTCCGGCGAAGCGGGAGCACTAATAAATTTACGGTCTTAATTCACCCGATTTATGGGTTGAAGCGGCGGGACCGGAGGCTATAATAAAACCATGTTCCGCCCGAGGTCGAAGGCCTTTTTTCCGCTCCTCTTCGCTGTCGTCGTGCTCCTTTACATCGGCAGGGCGGCCTTCGGCGGGAAGCTCATCTTCGGGAGCGACGTCCTCTCCGTGTGGTACTTCGCGCGCTCCTTCGCGTTCTCATCCATCAGGGAGGGGATTCTCCCCCTCTGGAACCCGTACATGTGCTCGGGCATGCCCTTCATGGCGGAACCCCAGTCGGCGATCTTCTACCCGCCGAACCTCACGTTCCTCTTCCTCGACACACGGCAGGCCCTGAACATCTCCGTCATCCTCCACGTCTACCTCGCATGGCTGTCCATGTATCTCCTCGCGAGGAGGATGAAGATGGGGCCCGTCCCCGCCGCGCTGAGCGCGACCTCCTTCTCCCTTTCCGGGTTCTTCCTCCCACGGATATTCGGCGGGCACCTCCCCGTCATAAACGCCGCGGCATGGGTTCCCGCCATCTTTCTTGCCTTCGATATGGGCCTGCGGGGCAAAAGGGCCGCTGCCTGGATGGTCCTGACGGCCGTCCTCCTGGCCTTTCAGCTCCTGGCGGGGCACCCCCAGTTCGTGGCCTTCACCCTCATCATCATTCTCCTCTACATGGTCTACTGCCTCATCCGCGGGGAGGTCGAGCGACGCCGGATCGGCTACGCATGTGCCTGTGTCGTCCTCGCCGCCGGCCTGGCCGCGATACAGATCCTGCCCGCCGCGGAGCTCTTCCGGCACTCGATACGGTCTTCGCCCCAACCGTATCGGGAGGCCACCCTCATCTCGATGCCACCGGAGAACCTCGTGACGCTGGCCGTTCCCGGCTTCTTCGGCGGGACGGACATGATCGACTCCGCCCTGGACCTCGCGGGAGAAGACTTCGGGAGGGCCATCTCCGACCAGTACTGGGGGCGAGGCATATACTGGGAGATGTGTCCCTACATAGGGGTTATTCCCCTCATGCTCGCCTTCATCGCCGTCGGGCGCCTATGGCGCACCAACCGCCACGTCCCGTTCCTGGCCATCCTTGCCCTCATCTCCCTCGTCATCGCGCTCGGCAAGTACACGCCCGTCTACGGCGTGCTGTACCGCGCCGTTCCCGGCTTCAGGGCCTTCGAGTCACCCGCGCGCGCCCTCTTCGTCTTCATCTTCTGCACGGCGCTCCTCGCGGGGTGCGGCCTCGGCCTGGTCATGGACTTGGAGAGAAAGCCCCTGGGATTCAGACACCTCATAATTGTTTGCGCTATCATGTTGTCGGCCCTCGCTATCATCGCGCTCTTAACGGCCTCGTGGACCGACATCCTCCGCGCGAGCCTCTACCGGGGGGACCGCATGACGTACCTGCCCGGTCCGCACGACACGCTCTTCCGGCAGTTGACCTTCGCGCGCGCCCGACTTGGCATACTCGCGGCGGCCGTCTGGTTCTCCATCGGTGCCGTTCTCCTCTCCGGGGCGTTCCCCGGAAGGCTGAAGGGCGGCCTTGTTCTCGCGGTGGTGCTCGCCGACCTCGCGCTCTTCGGTTCGAGGTACTGCTTCGGCGTCAGGCTCGAGGATTACCTGTGGGACCCCGGGGAAGTGGCCACCCTGCGGGAGGCGGCGGGCGACGGGCGCATCATCTACTCGACCGGCCTGGCAAGCCTCAACGAGGGCGCCCTCTGGCGCCTACCCAACATCTGCGGCTTCGGCCCCATGATACTCAATCGGTACAACGCGTACATCAACCTCTGCAAGGGCCTTCCCGTGAAAACCTGTACGAAGATACTTGGAATCGGACAGCTCAGGAAGGACCGCAGGCGCCTGCTGGATCTCCTCGGCGCCTCGGCTTTCGTCATTCCGCGAACGGTGAAAGCAACCGGGCTGGGCGAACCGATACCCCTTGGTTCGGGCGGCTCGGTCGTGTACCGCAACGACGCCTGCCTGCCCCCCGTCATCTTCCCGCGGGAGGTGCTCGTCGTCGAGAGCAGCAGGAGGGCGCTCGCCGAGCTGAGCTTCCCCGCCTTCGATCCGGAGAAGACGCTCATACTGGAGGAGCCGCTCGCCCCGCATCTCAGGGAACCGGTGAGCGAGGGCTCCCCCGAGCCCTCCTTCAGCCGCACCGCAATCAACGTCAACGAGATAAAGGTAGCGGTCTCGACGGACCGGGACCGCTTCATGCTCCTGAGCGAGATATCATACCCGGGCTGGAGGGCGTCCGTAGATGGAGAGGAGACAAGGATCTACCGGGCCGACTACATCCTGCGGGCGATCCGCATCCCGAAGGGAGACCACGGGGTCAGAATATGGTTCGACCCCTCTTCCTTGAAAAAGGGAACAGCCGTCTCAGTCATAGCGTGCCTGGCAGCGCTGATTATCCTTATCTTCGCGTCCCGAAGAATATAAACTCTTTTCCTCGCATAGATATTTGCATATTATTTTTCTTAGTGTCTTGGTGGCAATTATCGTCGAAGATGCGGCTTCAGACGCAAAATTCCGAGGCAGGAACTTTATGATATAGGAATTTGTTACGTGTTCAAAGGTAGCCACATAAATTTGCGAGTGCAGCGAGCTAATTTAAATGATAAGTAATCGGGAGAAAAACTGGATCGTCGGGTCTATCTTCGTCTTTGCCGCCGTCATGGGGATCGCCTACGTCGTCCGGGGACGGCTTTCCGGGGACGAGGGCTGGTACCTGCACGCATCGAAGCTCGTCATGGATGGGAAGGCGCCCTATAGCGACTTCTTCTTCACGCAGGCTCCCCTTCTGCCCTATATCTTCGGGCCGGTTCTCAGGCTTATCGGTGAAAGCTACTACGCCGGGAGGACCCTCTGCCTCGCCCTCCTCCTGGCGGGCATGGGCATGATGTGGAAAGTCAGCCGGGATATCTCCGGGCCCGCGGGAGAGATCGTGGCAACGGCCCTCGTCGGGCTCAACCTCTTCGTCATCATGCAGGCGTGCTCGGTCATGACGCCGGCCCTCGCGCTCTTCTTCATCACGGCGAGCGTCTTCTCCCTCAGGTCCTCCTGCTCCCCTCCCATGAGGGCGATACTCTCCGTTCTCTTTATGTCGATGGGCGCGATGGTCAGGCTCAGCCTGCTGCCCGCCGTCCCCCTGCTTGTCATCTACCTCTACCTCGCCGAGGGGAAGAGGACTTCTATTGTCGTAGTCGCGATCGTTACCGCCGTGATAGCACTGGGGGCGATGCTCCTCCCGTTCGTTTACCTTGGCGGTGACCGGTTCTTCTTCGGTGCTTTAGGCTTTCACACCTCGTCGCGCCTTGCATCGCCCGCCCTCTTCATCAGGTACAAGCTCGGCTTCATCGGCGGGTGTATCAGGGAATACCTCCCCGTCGTCTTCCTGGGGGCGGTTATGATCACGAGCCTCGTGCTGCGCTTCCGGAGGCGATCCGGGGGAGAGTTCATCACTTACCTGAAACGGAACCACTTCCCTGTTTACCTCGGGGCCACGGCCGTACTGGTCACGCTCTCCCATCTCACCATCACCATGCCATGGCCGACATACGAGGTTATGCTCCTCCCTCTCATGGCCCTCGTCATCGGAGCGTGGACATGGAGCAGGCTGTCGTCGCTCAACCTCGGCAGAAAGGCCACGCTTCTGGCAGTGATCTCCATCATTATCCTGGCATGCCTCGCCATGCCGCTCGAGGAGTACGCCGTCGATGCCGGGGGGCCCTTCTCGCCCGTCGAGAAGATGTTCGAGGTCTGCAGGTTCATCGAGCAAAACGCGCGGCGTCCCATCACGATATTGACCCTGGACGCGGGGATCGCCTACCAGGGGGGCTTCGACCTGCTTCCCGGCCTCGAGATGAGCGAGTTCTCCTACTTTCCGACGTGGTCCAGGGAACGGTGCGGGGCCTACAACGTCGTAAACGTTGATATCCTGCGGGAGGCGATAGGAGATGGGGTTCCCGGGATCATAGCCCTGCGAAACAGGGACATCTACATGATAGGAGGAAAAAATCCCGCCGGGTTTATGGACCTCATCCGGTCCAGGTACCGGTGGATCAACACCGCGACACAATACGGCCAGTTTTACGAGCCCCTACACATATTCAAGAGGAAGAAAGAGGTAACCTGCCCCGGTGGGAAAGCCTCTCCGGGGCCGGAGACTTTTCCGGGAATCCCCGACCATCTCCTCCCCTGGTAGCACCTCGCGCCCCAACAGGCAATCCCTGGAATTCCCCGCAACATCCTGACTATTAGCTATGTAAAATAAATTTCAACTGGTACAATATTTCATATTTCGGGCCTGTACTTCACCATCGGCCCGACCGCCTTGATGTACCGGAAGTTTGCCTGATGACAAGCCGCCAAAGTCCACCCGGACCGGATGAATGTCCTGCCGTGAACAGGCATCCATCAGCGCCCTTGCTGTGCTTAGCCCTGTCTATCATCGTTCTCATCTTCCTGGCCCACAGCTACTACCTCGGCGGCTATACCGCGGACGACTCTTTTATAACATTCCGCTATGCCCGAAACCTGGCCGACGGATACGGGCCGGTGTTCAACACAGGGGAAAGGGTCGAGGGGTACACAAGCTTCGGATGGGTGATTATCTTCGCATTTTTTCACTATATCGGGATGGAACCCGTGGCCGTAGGCCGAATTCTCGGGCCCCTTTTGGGGGCGGCCACCCTCATACTATGCTTCAAGTTCATGTCGCAACAGAGGCCAGACGCCCCATTGATAATACGTTGCCTCCCTTCCATATTTCTGGCACTTAACGGCGGCTTCGCGCTCTCGGCATGGACGATCTCCTGAAAAATAGCGCCCGGGCCAACCTCAATAAATACGTATATCTCTTCTGGACAGCTTTCATCATTTCCGCAGGGTTGTTGACGTTCGAATATTCTGCTACTAAAAGAACCGGCCTGGCCGCAAGGTATCAGAATCTCCTGGGGGCGAAGAAAGCCGGTTTATGGCTTGCTGAAAACGCCGACCCCTCAGCTAAAATCTCCCTGGGGTTCGTGGGAGCCATTCCGTATTACTCCCATTTGAATACCGTCGATATCTGGGGCATAACCAACAAGGAAATTGCCCACCAGCCATTCAATAAGACTACAACCCTGGGTCCCGGGCACTTCAAGCATAATGCCGGCAGCGTGCTGGGTGAAGAACCGGATATCATAATCTTCAACGGCTGTACCATTGCTGTTCCGGACGAGATTGCAAAACCGCAAAATCCCGCCGAGAGAGAGCTTTACGAGCACCCCCTCTTCTCTTCAAGATACAGGCATGAATGCGTTCAACTGGGAAAGGATTGCTACTTCCGTTTCTATATTAACAAGGGTAGAGCTGACAAGGTAATCCCTCCTCCACGATAACCGCTGGGACGGATCGAAGGCGTAACCGGGCCGCATCCGCAGGCCGCCTTCAAACCCGGCCGGCATTTAAATAAGCCAGGAGTCGCTCTGCCGTTCTCCTGTCGATGCCGGCCTTCTCCTTGAGCAACTCCACCGACGCCCTCCTTATTTTACCGATAGAGCCGAAGGCCTCGAGAAGCTTTTTCCTGCTCTTGGGACCGATGCCGGTAACTTCGTCGAGGATCGAGTGAGACATCCTCTTTCTCCTGAGGGTCCGGTGGTAGTCGATGGCGAAACGGTGGGCCTCGTCGCGAATCCTCTGGACGAGACTGAGTGCGGGTGTGCCCCTTTTAAGTATTATCGGCCCCGGTTTCTCCAGGATGTGAAGCTCCTCGTTCCTCTTGGCGAGTCCTGCGACGGAAAGCGATGTTAATCCCAGGGTGTCCATCGCCCTTCGGGCCGCGCCGACCTGACCCCTTCCCCCGTCTATCAACACGAGATCGGGAAGGTCCCCGGCCTCCCGGAGAAGCCGCCCGTACCGTCGCCGAACCACCTCGGCGATCATGGCGCAGTCGTCCGCGCCGGCGACATCCTTTATCCTGAACCTCCGGTATCGCTTCCTCTGCGGCCTTCCGTCATGGAAGCGGACGACAGAGCCGACAGCATCCCGCCCCATGATGTTCGAGATATCCACTGCTTCCAGTGAACGGACCTCACCATCCAGATCCAGGGCCCCGGCAAGGCCCCTTCCCCCTCCCGCCCGCCCGGCGGAGCGCGAGGAGAGCAGCGTCCTCAGCCCGCGCCCGTGGCTCAGGATTTTCTCCAGGCTGTGGAGCATATCACGGAGCCCTGCCGCCCTCTCGAACCGGAGGCCTTCGGAGGCACTCTTCATCTTTTTTCGCAAAATCCGCATCAGCCTGTCCGACCTCCCCCGCAGGAGAAGCTCCACCTCGCCGACAACCTCGCGGTATTCATCCGGGGTGACCCTGCCGATGCACGGAGCCAGGCAGTACCCGAGATTGTAGTCCAGGCAGTGGAGGACATCCTTCTCCGAAGGCGAAGGTGTCCGGCACGTCCGGATCTTGAATATCCTCTCGATGAGCTTGATCGTGTCCCGGAGGGCTCCCGCGTCGGTATACGGCCCGAAGTAGGACGCGCCGTCCGCCCTGCGCGCCCTCGTAATAACCAGCCGGGGGAACTCCTCCGCGCGGGTGATCTTCAACAGCGGGTAGCGCTTGTCGTCCTTCAAGCTGATATTGTAGCGCGGGCGGTACTCCTTTATTATTCGCTCCTCGAGTATAAGCGCCTCCGACTCCGACTTCAGACGGACATAATCGACATCCCCGGCCTTCGCCCGGATCAGGGCGGCTTTCGTCCGGGGGGGCGTCTTCCCGGTAAAATGAGAGGCGAGCCTTTTACGCAGGGACTTCGCCTTCCCCGCGTAAATTATCCTCCCGTCCGCGTCACGGATAATATAAACGCCGGGCGCGTCCGGAGCCCCCCGGACCCTCTCCCTCAGGTGCTCTTTCGCGACCATAGCGAGCCCTTAAGCTCCTCCAGTTCTCTCAACCCGAAGATGCGGGCAGTCACAAAGAACACGAGCAGGCCGGCCCCGAGCGGAATGCCCAGCGCCATGAGCTTATCGCCGAGAATGTTTGCCGGGAAACGCACGCCGGAATACGCATACAGACCATGGCATACCAGACCCATGAAGAGAGAGGCTGAGCATATCCTGGCCGCCGAGGACACCATCTGTTTCCCTCCTATGCAACCCATCTTCTGCCTGAGAAGATAGAAGAGCCAGGCGGCGTTAAAGAAAGCGGATATGGACGTCGCCAGGGCAAGCCCTCCCGCTCCGAGATGGTACATCAGCAGCAGGTTAAAGAGAACGTTTACCATCACCGCGCATGCGCCGACCTTGGCCGGAGTTGTCGTGTCCTTGAGCGCGTAGAAGGACTGGGCCAGGATCCTGACCGCGGCGTAGGCCACCAGGCCGATCGCGTAATACATGAGGGCCGACGCCGTCATGTCGGTCGAGGCTGCGCCGAAGACCTTCCACTCGTAGATCAGCCTGATAATGGGCCTGTGAAGAACGATAAGGCCGACGGAGGAGGGGATCGTGATGAAAAAGACAAGACGCATGGAATGGGAGAAGCTCTTCCGCATACCATCAATATCCCTCGCCGCGGTCTGGGAAGACATCACGGGAAGGATGGCGGTCGCCACCGCGATGACGAACACCCCCATCGGGAATTCGATTATCCTGTTGCTGAAGTAGAGGGCGGACGCGGCGCCCTCGCCGAGGACGAGCGCCAGGAACCTGTCCACCACGACGTTTATCTGGAAGATGGCCATCCCGAAAATACCGGGCAGGGTCAGGCGCAGGACCCGCTGTACTTCCGGATCGCGCAGCGTCGGACAGAACCGGAACCGCATCCCCTTCGACCTCAGAACGGGAAGCTGCGCTCCGAACTGGACCATGCCGCCCACCAGCCACGCGAAGGCCAGGCCGTAGATAGCCCACTCGCCGAGGTGCGGACAGATGAAGAGAAGGGCCGCGATAAGAACGATGTTGTGCATAGCCGGCGCGAGCGCTGGAACGGCAAAGTGCCTGAAAGTGTTCAGCACGCCCATGAAGAACCCGACCATGCATATGAAAACCATATAGGGGAGCGTTATCTCGGTGAGACGGATGATCAGCTCCCCGCGGTTTCCAAGCGGCAGGAACCGGCCCAGCGCCCACAGGCCTGCCCATCCCGCAACGAGCAGGGAGAGAAGAATAACCAGCAGAACCGAGGTCACCTTGTTCGCCAGGTCCAGCGCCCCCTCCTTCCCCCGGCGATGGAGGTTATCGGAGAATATGGGGACGAAGCCGGCCGTCAGGGCGCCCTCCCCGAAGAACCTCCTCGTCAGGTTGGGGATGGTCAGCGCGACGACGAGAGCGTCCATGGCCACGCCGGTACCGAAGAGCGAGGCGGAGACGGCGTCGCGGACCAGGCCGAGCACCCTGCTCAGCAGCGTCGCCGAGCCGAAAACGCTCGCGTACCTGGCAACCTTTTTGTGCTCATGCATATCAACGTGTAAAGTGTAACGTGTAATGTGTAATGTTCAAGGTGTAAGTACCCTCTGGAAAATGTTTCAATCATAGATCTTGCAGGCGCCCTTGACATTCCCAGGGGGGGCTGATAGTGTTACCCACACTTATTAGCTCTTACGACATTGCTGCCCCTGAATTTCATAAAGCATGCAACTCCGACAAAGTCGGAGTATTAATAAATTCGCGAGCTAATTTATAAAATAGGAGAAGACGATAATGCCGACCCGCAAATCAGCTCTGAAGAGGATGCGGACCGACCGCGAAAAAGGCCTGGCGAATAAATCCGTCAGGACCGAACTGAAGACCCACGCCGCCAAGCTGCGAAAAATCATAGAGAAAGGTCAAAAAGAAGATGCCGCAAGCCTCTTTACGGCCTACTCATCCAAGCTCGACAAGGCGTCCAAGAGAAATATAATCCATCCCAACAGGGCCGCGAACCAGAAGTCACGGTTCTCGAAGAAGATTGCATCCCTTTAAATCGCCTCCTGCGATTTAAAAAGATCTCTGCCATGCCGGGTCAGGCGCAGAGAACTATGATCAGCCTCTCCAGAATACCGCGGGGATCACCCGGCCCGGACTTCATCTGCCAGTCGGTCCCGAGCAGGAGCCTGTAACTCCGGTAAAGCTCCCTCTCCTCAAACAATCGGGCCCTCCTGATAAAATTATTCATGCGGTAGCTGCTGATTTTGAGACTGCGTCCTATCTCCTCCCGGGAAGCCCCCTTCTTCAGCATCTCCTTACCTACCCATATCCTGTTCAGGTTCCAGCGCAGGAGCCCCGGCACGCCGTACGCATCGGACCTGCGCCTTATGAGCCTGGAATAAATGCTAAGGGCGCGCCTCTCGTCCTTATCGGCAACCGCCTCCACGAGGGCCCATATATCCGGCTCCCGCCTGGCCGAGACAATTTCCGCCACGTCCTCCGCCCGCACATCCCTTCTGTCCCCTACGTAAAGAGATATCTTCTCGAGCTCGTTGACAAGCGCGTTCATATCGGGTCCCGCGAGTTCGACAAGGGAGCGGGCAACGGCCATGGAGAGGTCTTTCCCGTAATCGGCCCTGGCTTTCTCCCTCAGCCAGGCCGCCAGCTTGCCGTCGGGGAGGCGCGCGCAGGACCGGACCCATCCCCTCTTTTGCGCCTCGCGAAAAAGCCTGCTCCTTCTGTCCAGCTTATTGAACAGGAGGAGCAGGCGCGCCGTCGGCGAAGGATCCGACATATATTCCAGGAGAGCCTCCCTTCCCTTCTCGGAAAGGCCGTCGGCGTTCCCGACCACGATAACGCGGAAGCCCGTGCCGAACGGCAGGGTGGAACACGCGGAGATTATCTCACCCGCGCTGCACTCTCCGCCGTCGAAGGCCTCGTGATTAAACGGCCCCGGGCTCTCCCTCTTCTGCTCGCAGACCCGCTCCCGCTTGAGATAGTCGTCCTCCCCGACGAGGAAGGTCACGGGGGATGACCTGCCCGATCTTCTCCCGGCTCCTACCACCGCTCAACCGTTCTTTCCACGACGTGCCTGGCGAGGTCCTCCAACGCATCGGGCCGGGCCCTCCGCTCGTCTTCGGGAAGGGCGACATTGATGAAAAACGTCGTTTCACCCTCAACCCTCGTCGCGCTCCATATAAGCTTCCCCGTCCTTGCCTCGACGAGCTTGAGGGAGGCGCCAATAGTCAGGCGGTATTCCCTGGTAACATCATTACTGCTGAACCTCAGCGCGTTCCGATTGTAGCCGATGATATTCCCGTGAAGGACGGCGTCGGCCTGTGCTGGCTCCACGATCTGGTACGCGCCGTCTATCTGGAACTGGGTTATGATCGCGCTCGTCGCCCTTGTCTGGATGCCGGGCTCGGTGGAACTATTTTGAAAGGTGGGAACGGCGAGCCTCTTTATCGGGTCATCGGGATTAATGTTGCCGATGCGGTAACCGCAGCCGGGAATACATAGAGCGAAACAAATAAAGGCGGTGCAAATTTTAAACTCTGCCCTCACGAAATCCTCCTTTGCTCATTACCGCGCAAATACTGACGGTCTCACGCCTTTCTATCCTGCGGGGGCGGGAGCAGCCTCCACATTTTTCCTCTCCTTAGCCCCGGCCCTTTCCCGCGCGCGCCTTTCTATTTCTTCGAGCCGCTCATTTCTTCTCGCCTCTCTTTCGGCAGCCTTCCGCTCGCGGGCAAGCTCCTTCTCTTTTTTTCGCCTCTCCTTAGCCTCTGCCTTCTCCCTCACCCGCCGCTTCCGCCCGGCCTGCTTCTCAATCCGCATCTTCTCCCTGTCGGTGATATAATCCTCTCCCCCGGTAAGGGCGGATAACTCGCTCTCAATCCTGCGGCGCTCACCCCTCAGCCGGTCCAGCCGCTTCACGGACCGTGAAACCGGATCCCCCCTGAAAAACGAAAAGGGACCCTTCTTCCCCCCGTAAGCTGCCACCTCTATCCGGTGGAGTGCGGCCTCGGCACGCCGCTCCCTCCCCATAATCACCCCGTGCCGCTTCTCCAGCTCATGTATCTTGCGCCTGCGCTCGATGTCGCGCTCCAGCACCGATACCCTTTCCCGTGACTCCCTTAGCCTGGAGGTGATAAGCGAGAGATTCACCTCGGCCTCGGCCTCGGCCGCCTCGTCGGGGGGGGTCTTGCTGCCAAGCCGCTCAAGCAGCTTCGTCTGCTTCCTCTCCTCCCTGGAGAGAGCCCTCGCAATCCTCCGCTCTGCCGGCAAATCCGCCGTCAGCTCCGCCAGCTTGTTCTTGAACTCCTCCCGCCGGAGATCTTTTCTCCTCTTCCTGGAGCCCCGCACAGCCCTGGTCTCCTCCCGCCCCCTCACCGACTCGACGTTCTCCTTTACCGCTGCCAGCCTCTCCTCGGCACTCGAAACCGCCCTCCCGGTGCGCTCCAGTTTCCTGCGTTTCTTCTCAAGCTCCCTCTCGTACGCTTTCAGGGATGCACCGTACTCTTCCTCCGAGGGCCCAGGCCTGTCATCCCCTGCCGCCTCGAGATCCATTTTGGCGATATGGTTCTTTCTCCGGGCCTCATCCAGCTTCAGCTGCGACGACGCTACCAGGTAAACCTTGCGGCGCTCCCCGAAGACCTTCTTTATCTCTCTTTTTTTCTCTCCGGACTCTTTCCCGAGAGCTCTCAACCGCTCCTTCTCCTGGACGACCCTTTCACCCTTTGGACCCTCCGGCGTCCCAAGTTGCTTCCATACGTGCCACTTCACCTCCGGCCTGCGGAGCCTCTTGAGCCGGCTCCTGGAATATGCCATCTCATCCTTGATGGAATCGAGCTCGTCGTTGAGCTCTTCGATCCGCTTGTCGACCTTTGCAAGCTCGAATCCGCGACGTATCTTTACCTCGGCCCTCCTCGCGATCTCCAGATCGGGATAGCCATCGATAATCTCCTGGTAGTAGTGAATCGCCGACCCGGGCGAACCGGTCTTCTCGTAGTACTTGGCTATCCCGAACAAGTGCTTCGCCTTCCGCCCCACTATCTCTTCCATCTTGGCCTTCGCGTCCCCGGCTTTCGTATTGCCGGGATAGCGCTTGTGGAATCCCTTGAGCGCCGCAGCCGCCTTCTCGGCCGCGCTCTGGTCGTGAGGCGCCGACTTCGCCTTCCTGTAGTAACACAGGGCTATGTGGTAATCCGCGTCATCCACGACATCGCTCCCCGGGTAATTGCTTATCACCTTTCCGTACTCCATGATTGCCTCGCTGTACAGCTTCTTCTTCTCGTAGCTCATGGCGAGGTTGAACTGGGCCCGCGGGGCAAAATCCCCGAATGGAGCGTTCTGGACAACGCGGCGAAAGATTTTGCGCGACTTGGTCAGATTGCGTCCGAAGAGCCCGGGCTTGTTCATCAGGGTCGTCCCGATCCTCAGCTGGCGATCGGCCACCTCGCCGGCGTTGGGAAAGATCGGGTACTGCTCCAGCAGCTCCTGGTAAACCTTGAACGCCGGGTAGTAATTCTTCATCAGCTCGAGGCACTCGGCCTGGCGGAATTTTGCCTCGGGGGCCAGCGGGGAGGCGGGAAAACCGTCAACAATGCGCCCGTAAAGCTTCGATGCCTTGCCGTACTTGGACCGTTCCGCGAGCGACCTGGCTGCGTCGTACATCTCGCGCGGACCTGCCACCGGACCTACCTCCGAAGAGGAGGCGACGCCGGCTATGGCTAAGGCGGCCGAGCAAAAGATGGCGCACGATACTGGATATTTCCACCTGGATATCATCGGGACAACCTGCTGATGCTAAAGAGATTTAAGCCGTATTGCGCCCAAACCGCAACATATTTCTTGGGGCGGCTATTTCACCACGGAGATCGCGGAGAAGTGTTCCAGTTGAATAAGTTATGGCCCCCGAAAAAACCGTCCACGAATTTCACTAATTTCCACGAATTAAATCAATTAAATGAATCTTCGCGCCTCTCAGCCTTTCTAAGATTACTCAATCGCTTCCGGACTTTCTCCTGGTCAGGATTTATCCTCAGGGATTGCTCCAGCTCGGCTATCGCTTCATCGTGCATCCCGGAGCTCTCGTAAGCGATACCCAGGTTGCCGCGCGCCTCCCACATGGAGTGATCCGCGTCAAGCGCCTTCCGGTACTCGCCGATGGCCCTCCGGACGTCTCCTTTCTTCATGTAACAGTTGCCCAGGCCGAGATGGGCGCCCGCTTTTGTCTCCTCGAACCGGGCGGCTTCCGCGAACTGAACCAGGGCATCGTCGTATCGTCCATCCAGAAAATATGCGTTTCCCAGGAGCGTATAGACGGACGGGTCGCGCCGGGAAAGGGCTCGCGCCGCTTCTTCATAGCAGCGCAAGGCTTCGCTCCTCCGCCCACCCCCTTCCAGGAGCCGCCCCTTCATGAGCCACGCCTCCCCCATCTCCGGGTAGCTTACGATCAACACGTCGATATGGCGGATCGCCTCATCATTCTTCCCCTCCGCCTCGCAGAGGGAGGCAAGGTTGAACCTCGGCTGGGAAAGCCGGGGATCGATCCGGGCCGCCAGCTCGTAATAACGCCTGGCCTCCGGGACATCTCCCCTCCGCCTGAAAAGATTCCCGAGGTTATTATACGCGGTGGCGTCGTCGCTTCTGATCCTGAGCGCCCTGCGAAACGCCCTCTCTGCCTCGGGATATCTCCCGAGCCTCAGGTACGCGAGGCCGAGATTGTTGTGCGCTTGCCCGTTACGGGGGTTGATGGCCAGCGATTTTTCAAGGTGACCGATAGCTTCCTCCATCTTTCCCTCTCCGGAGCAGAGCATCCCCAGGTGGTTGTGGGCCCTGAAGCTTCCAGGTGAAACCCTTGCAGTGCTCGACCAGAGCGCCGCCTCGTCCCGCCAGGCGAGATTTCTCCATGCTGTAAGCGAGGTGTACGACAACAGGATAACGATAACGGCAAGCAGCCCCCCCCGCCTTCTCTCCAGGAATATCGCAACGAGCATACAGAACGATATGGACGGTATATAGAGGTACCTCTCGGCGAGGATATTCGGCAGGGGCACGGCGTTGCTTATCGTTCCGAATGTCAGGATGAAAAAGAGAAAGGCGAAGAGGAGGTCCTTCCTTACCCTGGAAAGCGACACGGCGAGGACGGCAACTGCCAGTGCCCCGATGCAGACAATCTCCGTCGCGAGAAAGATCCTGCCGTGATGGGAGGATGCGAAGAGTCGCAGGGGCAGCTGGAAGACGTGGTCGGCCGACAGGTTCACCGGAAGGACGAGCAGGAGAAGGTACCGTGACAGGAGCTCCGGCATGATCAGGATCCTGTTCACGAGCCCTCCGCCGTAAAACCCGTACTCCGCCTCCCCGGGGTTGAGGAAGAGGCCGAACCGCAGGCAGGAGAAGAGAGCGGCGGCGATAAGGAATGGGAGGTAGCGCGAAACCGCTCGACGGAGCGGGCGAAGGCATCGCCCGGAGATAAGATCGCAAACCAGGAGGACGAGAGGAAGCGGATAAGCCGTCTCCTTGGAAAGGAGGGCGAGAAAATACAGCGCGGCGGCCGGAACAGCCAGGGCCCCGCGCCGTCTCATCGCGACCTTGAGCGCGGCGAGCATGAAGATAAGGCAGAGGATGTCGTCCCTGAAGGAGACCGCGTTAACAACCTCGGTCTGGATGGGGTGAACGGCGAAGATGGCCGCGGCCAGGAGCGAGACACGTCGCGTCGTGATATCCCTCAGGAACGCGTACAGGAGAAGGCAGCAGAGGTAATGGAGAAGAACGTTGGTCAGATGGTAGCCCCCGGCATGAAGCCCCCACGCGGAGTAATCGAAAAAAAAGGTGAGTGTCGTCAGGGGCCTCCAGCCGATCTCGCCCGAGAGCTTGAAATACCGTTCGGGGTTGAAGACAATGGACATGCCCCTCCAGTTCCGTATGGAGGGGTTGTCGGTGATCGTGTCGAAATCGTCCCAGAGGAAGCCGTTGCCCAGGGAGTTGCCGTACGCGACCGCCACGAGGACGAACAAAAGGAGTGCCGCTCTTTTCATAGAAAATAGAGAATGAGGCGAAGAAGGATATTGGCGTAGATCGAGGAGACGAGGTCGTCCGCCATGATGCCGAGCCCCTTTCCGGCCTTCTCCGCCTTGTTGGCCGGATACGGCTTTATGATGTCCAGGACCCTGTTCAGGGCGAAGCCGATAACGACGGCCTGGATGGAGAAAGGAATGCAGAACATGGTGATGAGGTATCCGACGACCTCGTCGATGATGACCTGCGAAGGGTCCTTCCCCCCGAGCGCCTCCTCCGCCACCGTAGAGGCCCATACGCCCAGGACGAAGAGGGCCGCAGTTATCATGAGGTAGACCTGCCACGCGAGAGGGAATACAGCCAGATACAGGAGCACGCCCACAAGGGCCCCCGCCGTTCCGGGCGCGAGAGGGCATCGACCCAGACGGCAAACGGTCGCTATGGCCAGAGCGGCTCTCTTCAAGCCTTCTTCTCTGAAAAAAGGTTCTTGTTCTCGTATAGGTAGAGGGAGCCCGAGGCGACGGTAAAGAAGACCGCCACGAGCATGAGCAGGTACACCAGGGTCGAGAAGACAAAGCTATACGACTCGAAGGCATTTTGAAGGGCGGGAAACTTCTGATCGGAAAGGGCGAGGATGATGAGAATCACCGCTATCGCGATAGACTGGGAGAGCATCTTGTGCTTGCCGAGCTTCCCCGCCTCGAGGACCGTGTTCTCGGAAGCGGCAAGGAGCCTCAGCCCGGTGATTAAGAACTCCCTGCTGATTATAACCACCACCATCCAGAGGGGAAGGCACCACGGCTTCAGGACTGGGGACCCCATCTGGCTCAGGGATATGAAGGCGGCCGATATAAGGATCTTGTCCGCTATGGGGTCCATCAGCTTGCCAAAATCGGTCACGCACCCGAGCTTTCGCGCGAGCTCGCCGTCGATAGCGTCGGTGATAACTGCCACGATAAAAACGAAGCCCGCCGCAATGTACCACCGGCCCGATACCGCAGCCATGAAGAGGAACGCGAGACCGATTCGCGATATCGTTATCTTGTTAGGAAGGTTCATTAATAAATTTGCGCGCTTCGCGCGCGAATTTATGTTGAAAAAAATTACAATTCCGGAACATGAACTTCGCCTGTTAGATCGTATTCATCCGCGCCTATCACGGTTACCCTGACTATTTCGCCCGGCCGTACATGCCTTCCGGTAAGGTAAACGCGACCGTCCACTTCGGGCGCGTCTCGCTCCGTCCTCCCCACACCGCAGTAGTCCCCACCGGGAAAAGAGGCATCCACCAGGACGTCGACTTCAGTGCCCAGGAGTGACTCGTTGAACTCCCTGGATATCCCCTGCTGCAGGCTCATCAGGGCGCTCAGCCTCTCCGTCTTCACGCGTTCATCCACCTGGTCGGGAAGAAGAGCGGCGGCCGTACCGGCCTCCGACGAGTAAGCAAACGCCCCGAGCCTTTCAAAGCGCGCCTCCGAGATAAAATCCATGAGCTCGCCGAACTCCCCGTCCGTCTCGCCCGGGTAACCCACTATCACAGTCGTCCTGAGCGCCGCGCCGACAACCTTTTCACGTATGGCCGTCACCAGCCCGTGTATCCGCGACGAGGTAACTCCCCGCCCCATGGACGCGAGGATCCTGTCCGAGACGTGCTGGATAGGGAGATCGACATACCTGCAAAGCTCCGGCTCCCGCCGGAAGGTCTCGATAAGCTCGCCGTCGAAGTGGGCCGGATGCGCGTAGAGGAGCCTCAGCCATTTCAGCCCCTCGATAGCGCAGAGGCGCCTCAGCAGGGCTGCAAGGCTTCGCGCGCCATGCAGGTCTTTCCCGTATAAGGTGGAATCCTGGGCAATCAGGTTGATCTCGACCACTCCCTCATTCACCAGACGCCTCACCTCGTCCTCCACGGCGCCCGGGGCGCGGCTCCGGAAGGGGCCTCTTATGGAGGGAACGGTGCAGTACGAGCAGCGGTTGTCGCACCCGTCGGCGATCCTCACGTAAGCCGTGTGCCCGGAAGTGAGCCTCATGCGGGGCAGCTCGGCGGCAACGGGGTTGTCCCTGCGGACGAACTTCTCCTCGAGATCACCCTTCAAGAGGGTCATGACGACATGAGCCACGTCGGGCATGGCGGAGGGATGTATAAAAGCGTCCACCTCCGGAAGAGCCTCGAGCAGCTCCCTGCCCAGGTGCGAGACCAGGCAGCCTGCCACAACCAGCTTCCGGCCGTTCCGAGATGAGGCCGAAAGCCCGCGAATCGTTTCCATCGATTCCTCGCGGGCTTCCCTGATAAAAGAACAGGTGTTGACCAGAACGAAATCCCCCGCCTCCCGCCCATCGGTAAGCTCGATGCCGGAACGGGCCAGCAGACCCAGCATCAGCTCGGAATCAACGAGGTTCTTCGGGCAGCCAAGGCTCACGATCTCTGCTTTAATTGGGGATCTCGACGTTCCCATCCCTATCGATCTCAATAGTCCTGGGCTTGCTCGTCTTGCCGCTTATGGTTATGGGATTGCCGTCCAGCGTAAGGTTGACCGCGTCGGGTCTCCCCACCCTCATAGTGAAGCCGCTGTTTCCCAGCCAGAACTCCTCGCCGCCCTTCTTGATGACGTTCTGGAACACCGTTACGCCATCGGCAACAACCTTTACCCACACATCTTTCGTCGCCTTCAGGCGCAGCTCCATCTCCCGCGGCGGCTCCTGGACAACGGGCTGCAGGAGATCGCTCCCATCCACCGTCACGCTCGACGGCTCGAGTATCTCCATCTGGAGAGGGAGTACAACGGCCTTCCTGGAGGGGCGAAGACCCCTGACCGCGAGAGCGATAATCACGATAAGGAGGACGGCCGCCGCACCGATAACAGCGTACAGGATCAACCTCTTGTCCTTCTGCGTCTTGACCTTGCCCTCGACATCCAGGACGAGTACCTGCTCCGAATCCCCGGCGTGGTTCTTGAGGTACTCCCCCACGACCTCTTCGGGATCAAGGCCCAGGTAGGTTGCGTAAATTTTCAGAAAGCCTTTTGCGTACGTCGGCGCCGGCACCATCGTGAAGTCGTCGTTCTCCAGCGCCTCCAACAGGTCCTTCTTCATCTTGGTGGCGCGGGCGGCCGCATCGGTTGTCAGCTTCTTCTTCTCCCGCGCCTCCCTTAACATAGAACCGACGCTGGACATTCTTTCATCCCCCTCTTTATTCATTTCGACATTCCCAATAAAAAATTTAAATCACAAATCCAAAATTAAACTATATCAACATTGCTTAAATTTTACCACGGAGGTCACGGTGATGTGTTCCAATTTAATGAATTTCCGTGATTTTGAGTTAAATGATTTATAGCCTCCGAAAAAATCATCCACGAATTTTCACGAATTAAAGCAATAAACCGCAAAGGCGCATGTCTGCGTACGAACACGCACAACCAGTTAATGGTCGCAAAAATTCATTTAAAGAATAAAAAACGGAACCACGGATTAAACGGATTATACGGATTTAAAGCAGGCTCAATTACTTCCATGTTTCCATTTACTCTTCCTTCTCCTCTGCGTATGTCTCTATAAGGACCTCCCGCGCCTTGCTGCCCCGATAGGGCCCCACTATGCCTTTCGCCTCCATGAAATCCATGAGCCGGGCAGCGCGCGTGTAGCCTATGCGCAACCGCCTCTGGAGGAGCGACACGGAACCATGCCCGGTCCGCTTTATTATCTCGAGGGCATCGTCGAAGAGTTCATCGTCAACCTCCACTTCCCTCCCCTTCTCAGCCTCCATCTGTTTGAATATGTCATCGCGCGGGTACTCTCCGGCCTGCTCGATGACACTGTCGACAACCCGCTGTATCTCGCTGTCGAAGACCAGCGTCCCCTGGGACCGCACCCTCCTCGACGTCCCCGGCGGGATGAATATCATATCCCCTTTTCCCAGGAGCTTGTCCGCACCGATGGTGTCTATTATGACCTTCGAGTCCACTCTCGAGGCCACCTGGAACGCTATGCGCGTCGGGAAGTTCGCCTTGATCAGGCCGGTGATCACGTTAACCGACGGGCGCTGGGTCGCCAGGACGATATGGACCCCGGCGGCACGGCCCATCTGCGCGAGGCGAATGATCGGGTCCTCCACCTCCTTGCGGCAGGACATCATCAGGTCTGCAAGCTCATCGATAACGACAACAATGTAGGGAAGGCTTCCGGGCAGGTCGCCCTCCTCCGGGCCTCCCCCGAGCTTCATCTTTTTGTTGTAGCCCGCGATGTTCCTTACAAGCGCCCGGGAGAAGTACTCGTACCTCCGCTCCATCTCGGCGACGACCCAGTTCAGGCCGGCGGCTGCCTTCTTGTGCTCCTTGATAATGGGAGCGACGAGATGCGGGAGAGCCTGGTACTGGCTCATCTCCACCCGCTTGGGGTCCACGAGGAAGAGCTTCACCTTCTCCGGTGTCGAGTGAAAGAGTATGCTCATGATAATCGCGTTTATGCTCACTGTCTTTCCGGAGCCGGTGGCGCCGGCTATGAGGAGATGGGGCATATCGACCAGATCGGGGATAATGGGCCTGCCGGACAGGTCTTTACCTATGCAGAGGGGTATGATTTTTTTGTCCGTGTCGAACTCTTTGGACTCGATCATATCCTTGAGATAGACGAGAGTTGTCTTCCTGTTCGGGATCTCTACGCCGACAGTGGCCTTCCCCGGGATGGGAGCTATACGGATGCTAACGGCCTTCATGGCGAGGGCGAGGTCTTCCGAGAGCGCGGTGATCTTCTGGACCTTGACACCCGGCGCCGGGTATATCTCGTAACGCGTTATAACCGGTCCCCGGGTGACCTCGCCGCACTTCACCTCGAGCCCGAAATCCGCCAGCGTGCCCTGGAGGATATCCTTGTTCTTCTCGATGTCTTCCTCGAGCTGACGCTTGTTTGGGGGAGGCGGCTCCTCGAGCAGCCCGGGCCGCGGAAGCGGGTACCCGCGGGCGGGCGGCGCAACTTTCTCTCTCTTCACGGCCGCCCGGCGGGGAGCACGTCTCCTCGGTTTCCTCACGACCTCTTCTTCTTCTTTCTCCTCGCCGGGGCGATAACGCTTCACCCGTATCTTCCGCGCCGGCGCCGCGCCCCCTCCCGTCGCCCTCCGCAGCTTGAACAGCCGCCGTGACTCAAAGACACCCTTCCATACGGCCCTCGATCCCCCGTGTAAACCGCGTGCCATACCGTGCCACAGCCCCGCACCGGTAAGCCAGAAAACAGAAACGACCAGGACGGTCGCCCCTATCGTGAAGCTCCCGATAACCCCGAGGTAAGGTATGAGCTTCCCTATCACGAATACCCCCACCGCCCCGCCCGGGTTGATGAGGTTCACGGACTCGCTCGCTTTCGTCAAATCCAGTTTGATGGCAGCCCCGGACATGTACATCTCCTGAATGTAGGGCCAGATGGAAAACACGGTGGACAGGCCCAGGAGAACGAGAATGCCCAGTACCGCGCGGGATATACGCCCGAAAACCGTTCTTCGGGTGCCGCCTATCAGGATGAAGAGACCCCAGCAGAACACGATGACGGGGAGGGCGTATGCCCCGAACCCGAAGGCCAGGAAGAGAAAATGCGAGGACCACGCCCCTACCAGGCCGACGGCGTTGCGAACGGGGCGATTGGACGGCGAGCGCCAGAAAGACAGGTCGTTACAGTCATAGGTGAGAAGGCCCAGTGAGAGAATGACGGTGAGGACGATGAGTACAATCCCAAGCGTTGTTGACAGCTTGCCGTTGGATTCTCCCGCGCCCATTTAAAACACTATAAATTAGCAGGGAGTTCGGATTCAGAGACCGTTCCCGATCAACACTTCGGATCCCGTGGGATTACGGCGCATCCGGGCTCTCTTCAAGTGCCGCCTTCCTGCTCAGGTTGATCCTCCCCCTGTTGTCGATTTCCGTCACCTTTACCATCACCTCGTCGCCGATGCTCAGGACATCCTCTACCTTTTCCACCCGGAAGTTTTCCAGTTTGGATATGTGGACGAGGCCCTCCTTGCCGGGGAGGATCTCAACGAAGGCCCCGAATTTAAGGATGTTCTTCACCACTCCCCTGTAAATTTTCCCGACCTCTACTTCTTCCGTAAGCGCCAGGATCATCTCGACGGCCTTGTCGAGCATCGCCTCGTCGGAACAGGAGACGCAAACCTCGCCGCTGTCCTCGATATCTATATTGGACCCTGTTTCAGCCTGTATCTTCTTTATCATCTTTCCGCGGGGACCGATGATAATCCCTAGCTTGTCCGGGTTGACTTGTATGCTCTTTATCTTGGGCGCGTACCTGGATATGGATTCGCGCGCCCTGGATATCGTCTCGTCCATCCTGTCCATGATGTAGAGACGTCCGGCGCGAGCCTGCTCCAGGGCCTTACGCATGACCTCTTTTTCCAGCCCCTCCACCTTCACGTCCAGCTGGAAGGCGGTTATGCCCTTCCTCGTTCCCGCGACCTTGAAATCCATGTCGCCGGCCGAGTCCTCCGAGCCGAGGATATCCGATAATACGGCTACCCTGTCGCCCTCCTGCACCAGTCCCATGGCGATCCCCGAAACTGTGGCCCCGATAGGCACGCCGGCGTCCATGAGGGCGAGGCTGCCTCCGCACACCGTCGCCATGGACGACGAGCCGTTTGATTCGAGGATATCGGAGACGACACGGATGGTATAAGGAAAATCATCCGGCACGACCCGGAATAGCGACCTCTCGGCAAGGTGGCCGTGGCCTACCTCGCGGCGGCTCGGCCCCCTGCTGGGCTTCACCTCCCCGACGCAGAAGGGGGGAAAGGTATAATGAAGCATGAAGCTCTTTGAAAACTCGCCGGCGAGCGTGTCTATCCTCTGCTTGTCGCCCACCGCGCCTAGCGTTATGATAACGAGGGCCTGGGTCTCGCCCCTGGTAAAGAGGGCCGACCCGTGGGTCCTCGGCAGAAAGCCCACCTCGCAGCTTATGGGCCGTATTTCTTCGGGCTTCCGCCCATCCGACCTGAGCCCCTCGTCCAGTATCATTTTTCGTGTCAGCTCACGCTTAAGCAGGCTGATTGCCGACTTGATCTCCGGTTCCCGCTCGGGCAGCTCTTCCTCCAGCTCGGCCGTCACGGACTCCACGATCTCCTTGAGCGCGCCGGAGCGCTCCATCTTGGCCGGGATGCGGAGCGCCGCGTTAACCCTCTCCGCGGCCCTCGCGCGAACGGCCTCCATGACTTCCTCTCCGATCGTGGGAAGCGACAGCTCCCGCTTGGGGACCCCCGCCTTCTCCCGGAGCTCGTTCTGGGCCGCCACGATGTTCTTTATCGCCTCGTGGCCGAACATGATGGCGTCCAGCAGGACGTCCTCCGATACTTCGCCGGCGCCCCCCTCGACCATCGTTACGGCCTTTTCCGTTCCCGCCACTACGAGGTTCAAGCTGCTCTCCTCGAGCTGGGCGCTGGTCGGGTTGATAACGAACTGGTCGCCGAGAAGCCCCACCCTGACTCCGCCTATGGGACCGCCGAAAGGAATATCCGAGATCGTCAGCGCTGCAGACGCCCCGACTATCAATAGGACGTCGGGATCGTTCTGGCCGTCCGCGGAGAGCACGGAACCTATTATCTGCACCTCGCTCCTGTATCCGTCGGGAAAAAGGGGTCGGATCGGGCGATCCGTACAGCGCATCGTCAGTATCTCTTTCTCGGTCGGCCTCGTCTCCCGCTTTATGTACCCCCCGGGGAACCTGCCGGCCGCGGACGTCTTCTCCCGGTAATTCACCGTGAGAGGGAGGAAATCCCTGTCCGTGACGGACCGGGGAGATACAGCCGTCACGAGAACAATGGTATCACCGTACTGGACGGTAACGGCACCGTTCGCCTGCTTTGCGAGCAGGCCCGTCTCAATTACCAGCTGCTTGTCCCCTATCTGTAAATCTACTTTATTCTTCATACTATCTCCTGAGCTTCAATCTGCTGATTATGTCTTTGTACTGTTCTTTGTCGGTATCCTTTAGATAATCGAGAAACCTGCGCCTCTTGCTGACCATCTTCAGGAGACCACTCCGGGAACTGTGGTCCTTCTTGTGCGTCTCCAGGTGATCGGCGAGTTCTTTGATCCGCTCCGTGAGAAGCGCTATCTGAACGCCGGCCGAACCTGTGTCGGCCTCGTGGCGCCTGTACTCATCTTTTATCGTTTCCGTCCGGGCTCTATCCAGAACCATCGTTACCTCCTCTTGAGACTTTTATTTCAATCGTTGCAGATTGTACGTCCTGTATAACTCTATTGTAAAGCGGAATATAAATAAATCAGCTCGTTCAGCGGGCAAATTTATGTTGGCGGCTCCTTATTATTCTTTGGCACGGAAGCTCTTCGCCGCTTCCCGCTCGTCTTCCTTTATGCGCCTGACCAGTTCCTCCGTGCTGCCGAACTTCATATCCCCTCTTATCCTGGAGACGAACGATATCTCGATATCTTCCCCGTATATCATGCCGTCGAACCCCACCAGGTAAACCTCCACGCTTATATCCCCCCCGCCGAAGGTTGGTCTCCTTCCGATATAGAGGAGTCCTTCATGGGAGGCGTCACGCACCCTCGCCCTCACGGCGTAGACGCCTTCCGGGGGAATCGCCTCGTGGTGGGGATCAACGTTCGCCGTGGGATAGCCGAGCCTCCTGCCGAGAGTCCGGCCTCTTATTATCGTCCCCAGGATCGAATACGGCCTCCCGAGAAGCGTTGAGGCTTCATCGAGCCGCCCGGTTCCGATGGCGCTTCTGATGGCAGTGCTGCTCACCACTGCCCCCCCCGCCCTGACGGGCGGCACACAGCTCACCTCGAACCCCATTTCCTCCCCCATGGACTTCAGCGCATCCGTGTCACCCCCGCGGTCCCGGCCGAAGACGAAGTTGCTTCCGACGCACACGGCTGCGATGTTCATGGCCGAACAAAGGTATCCGGCAACGAACTCCCTGGCAGACAAGCTCATAAGCTTCCTGTCGAACGCGACAACAAGACAGACGTCAACGCCCGAGGCATCTATCAGCCTGAGTTTGTGCGCCTCGGATATAAGAGAAGGGGGGCACGATCCGCCGTCCACCAATCGCCGCGGATGCGGGTCGAATGTGACAACAGCACTCGAAGCATCCATCCTCTTCGCGAGCCTCACGAGTTCCGAAAGGACCTTCTTGTGGCCGAGGTGGACGCCGTCGTACGACCCTATCGTCACGGCGAACCGCTCATCAATCCCTTTAACCTCGTCTATATTTTTATATATCCTCATTTGCCATAAGCCGTGCGAAATTATCAATCTTTTGCTAAAACCAGAAATTCGAAATCAGAATGACGAATCAAACCTCAATGCCTAAATGACCAAATCTATAAGCAATAATAACCAAGATACAAGATACAATAACCAAGAAATATCCAAGTACAAAATTCAAATAACCAAACTTAGAAAGGGTCATTCGGGTTTCTGGTTTCGTCATTTATTTGTATAAGAATCTTTTCCAGCATCTCCCTGTCCATCCGCTTCAAGTCATCGATGGTCACTGCATCCTTGATATAATACTCCCCTATCCTCGTCCTCCGCAGGTAAGACATCATCGAGGGGCAGCCGACCTTCTTCCCGATATCCTCGCACAGGGTCCTGATGTACGTTCCCTTGGAAACAACGGCCCTGAAGAGGACGTTCGGGACCTCCATTTCAAGAACCTCTACCTCAACCACGTTCACCCTGCGCGCCTTTCTGGGTACATCCATCCCCTTTCTCGCGTAGCTGTACAGCGGCTTTCCCTTATACTTGACCGCCGAGTAAATCGGCGGGACCTGTTCTATCTCACCCTCGATCGAGAGGACGGCGCCTGCCAGTTCTTCGCCCGAAACACAGACGCCACTTTCTTCAACGACCTCTCCCTCCATATCCCCCGTCGAAGTTCTCCTGCCGAGCAGAAGGCCTACCAGGTACTCCTTGTCGCACGCCGCGACCTTACCGAGCGATTTCGTCGCGCTGCCCAGTCCCAGGATAAGCAGGCCGGTGGCAAGGGGGTCCAGCGTTCCGGCGTGCCCCACCTTCCCGGGCCGGTAGCGGCCCTTGACGTAGGCGACGACGTCGTGGGAAGTCCACCCCTCCGGCTTGTCCACGAGCAGAAGGCCGCCGGGACCCGTCCTATTGCCGACGGTCTTCTTCAGCTTCAAGCTCCTCCAACACTTCGTCGATATGGATGGAATATTCTATCGACCGGTCGAACACGAAGGAGAGAATGGGCATGTACTTCAGGTGGATTCTCGGGGAAAGCCGGTGCTGTATGTAGCCCCGGGCGTGATTGAGGGCCTCCAGGCATTCGTCCTTCTCCCGCTCGCTCCCGTAAACGCTGATATGGACCCTAGCGTGCTTCAGGTCATCGCTCATATCAACCCTGGTGATTGTTGCGAAACCCATGCGAGGGTCTCTCATCTCGCGGGTGATAATCTGGCTTATTTCCTTTTTCAGGAAATGGCTTACGGCGCGCGGGCGATTTTTCATGAAATTTTTTAAGAAAAATTTTGTCTACAGCATATCAATACTGTAGTCCAGGATTTCAACGGTCCCCATAGCATCAACAAGCTTCACAACACCGGTCAGGATGCCGTGAGCGTGGCCGGTATCCGTGCTCACGGTGCTCACGCCGATCACGGCACGGCCCCACACATCGTTATCCCCCACCTCGGCAATCGCAATGTTGAACCGGTTGCGCAATCGCGCCTTTATTCTGCTGACGACCGCCCTCTTCCCTTTCAGGGACCTGTTCCCGGGTATCCTCAACTCCAAGCTTAAGACGCCGATAACCATAATAAATTAATTCGCTTTCTGCCTGCCGGCAGGCAGGCGCCCGTTAATTTATCCGGACCGACCCCGTCGGAGCCCCGAAACAGTAAAGCACTGCCGTGAGGAAGAAAAACTAGAGAGTATCTATGATTTTCTTTATCTGGAAGACCTCGATGATGTCTCCCGGAGAGAATTCTTTTATCCCGCTGATGCGCAGGCCGCACTCCATGCCGACGGAAACCTCTTTTACCTCCTCCTTGAACCTCCGCAGGGAATCCACCTTCCCCCTGTGAACGACCTCATCGTTCCTGATAAGCTTGACGTCCGAGTTTAAAGCGATCTTTCCTTCCAGCACGACGCAGCCAGCCGCGCGACCGCTCTTGCTCGCGCGGAAAACCTCTTTTACCTCCAGCCTGCCGGTGCTGAACTCCTCGTAGCGCGGCTCGAGGAGTCCCGCCATAGCCTTCCTGATTTCGTCGGTTGCCGTATATATAACATCGTAAAGCCGGACATCGACCCCCTCTTTCTTTATCACCTGCCGGGCCTGCGCGGAGGGCTTGACATGGAAGCCTATCACCACGGCGCCGGATGCCGCCGCCAGGATGATATCCGATTCGTTGATGTCGCCGATGGCCTTGTGAATGATGTCAATTTCCACCTTTTCACTCTTCAGTTCGTCGATCGACTTCAGCAGGGCCTCGATTGAGCCCTGCACGTCGGCCTTGATGATAAGCTTGAGCTCTTTCACCTTGCCGGCGGTCATCTGCTTGTAAAGGTCCTCCAGGCTCACCCGTCTGGCCGGGGCCATCTGTCTCTCTTTCTCCTCAGTCAATAGCTGCTCGCTCGTGGACTTCGCTTCCTTCTCGGTCCCGGTCTCCCAGAACCTGGCCCCGGCTTCGGGCACGCCGTTCAACCCCATCACCCTCACGGGAACGGATGGGGCGGCCTCTTTCATTCTCTCGCCACTTTCGTTGAAAAGGGCCTTCACTTTGCCCCAGAACACACCGGCCACGATTGGGGCCCCCGCCCTGAGCGTTCCCCTCTTGACGAGAAGCGTCGCCTCGGGCCCTGTCGCCTTGGACATCTTCGCCTCTATGACAACGCCATCGGCCCTTCTCAGCGGGTTGCTTTTGAGCTCCAGTATCTCCGTCTGAAGAAGTATCATCTCGACGAGATGGTCGATACCCTCCCCTGTTTTGGCCGAGACATCGCAGCACAGGATCTCCCCGCCGAACTCCTCGATCATCACGTCGTGTTCAAGGAGCTGCTTCTTTACCTTGCCCGGCTGGGCCTTCGGCATATCCACCTTGTTGACGGCGACTATTATAGGGACGGCGGCGGCCTTCGCGTGATTTATGGACTCCACGGTCTGGGGCATGACACCATCGTCGGCCGCGATTACGAGAACGACTACGTCGGTAACGTTGGCGCCGCGCGCCCTCATCGACGTAAAGGCCTTGTGCCCCGGAGTATCGATGAAGGTGATGGAACCCTTGGTGGAGGAGATGCGGTACGCGCCGATATGCTGCGTTATTCCCCCGGCCTCGCCCTCGCTGACGTGTGTCTTCCTGATGGAATCCAGGAGCGACGTCTTTCCGTGGTCCACATGGCCGAGAAGAGTCACAACCGGCGCCCTCGGGATAAGGTCCTCATCACGGTCCTCTATGGCCTCCTCGGGAACCTCCTTCTTGACCACCTGGGGCTTCTCGGCCGACCTGGCCCGGGCCAGCTCTATTCCCAGGGCCTGGGACGCCCCCTCTAGAGTATCCCTGTAGATCTCCTGGGTTATTGTGGCGAATATGCCCTGCTCCATCAGCTTGCGGATCAGCTCGTTCGGCTTCATCTCCAGGTGGACCGCCAGGTCCTTGACGGCGATGGGGAAATCCAGCTTGAGGAGCCTTTTCTCCGCCTCGGGCCGGGGCTGCTCCTCCTCCACGGCGGGGGGCTCCTCCACGGCGGGGGGCTCCACCACGGCGGGGGGCTCCACCACGGCGGCGGGGGCGCCGAGCTCGTCCTTCACGAGTTGGGCAATCTCCTCATCAACCGTGCTGGAATGGCTCTTAACCTCGATCCCGAGTTCCTTCATCCTGGCTATGAGCTCCTTGTTCGGGATACCCAGCTCCCTTGCCAGCATGTAAACTCTAACGGACATCGGTATCCTCGGCCTCTTCTCTCTTGCTCCTGGCACGCTTCCTCGCCATTTCGTCGTAGAACTCCTTGGCGGCCGCGAGGATCTTCTCTGCTGTAGCTCCTCCTATCCCCTGCACCTGCTGGAGGTCTTCCACGTCCGCCGCCAGTATCCCCTCTATGCTGAGGAAGCCCGCCTCGGCCAGCTTATCGGCCATCTTCTCGCCCACGCCCGGTATGGACGCAAGGGTCGCTTTGGCCTCCTTGAGCTTGTCCACAATGGACCCTTCTTTCCTGATATCTATCTTCCATCCGGTCAGCTTCGCCGTCAGCCGCGCGTTCTGGCCCTTCTTGCCTATAGCCAGGGACAGCTGATCCTTGTCCACTATTATATCGAGCCTTTTCCTTTTCTCGTCCACCTTTATCTCACGCAGCTTCGCGGGGCTGAGTGCGTTCGTGGCGTACGCGACAATATCATCTTCCCACCTGACGATGTCGATCTTCTCGCCGTTGAGCTCCCTCACGATGCTCTTCACGCGACTCCCGCGCATTCCAACGCACGCGCCAACGGCATCGACCCTCGCCTGATTCGACGCGACCGCTATCTTCGTGCGGTAGCCCGCCTCCCGCGCCACCGCCCTCACCTCGACCGCTCCTTCGCTTATCTCGGGCACCTCCAGCTCAAAAAGCTTTTTCACCAGGCCGGGGTGACTCCTCGATACGATTATCTCCGGCCCCCGCGGCACATCCTTCACCTCGACGATATAAGCCCGCAGTCTGAGACCGGGATAGTACTCCTCCACCGGGGACTGCTCCCTCTCAGGGAGGAGCGCCTCCGTCCGCCCGAGATCGAGCACGACAAGACCTTTCTCGACCCGCCGCGCGGTCCCGGTAATCAGCTCGCCGACCCTGTCCCTGTAATCCTCAAAGACCTTCCGGCGCTCCGCCTCCCGGATCTTTTGCATGATCACCTGCTTCGCTGTCTGGACGTCGATACGGCCAAGCTCGGCGACGTTGACGGGCAAGGACCCTCCGTCGGCGTCGAGTACCCCGATATCCCCGGTCTCCCGGTCTATGCTGATACGCATGTCCTCCTCCGCCCCCTCCTTCTTCCTGGCGGCTGTGAGAATGGCCTCCTCAACGGCCTGGAAGAGGATCTCGCGCTCTATCCCCTTGTCCCTCTCCATGGCGTCGATTATAGCCAGTACAAGTTTCCCATCCATTTTCCGTCTGTCCCTCCAAAAAAAAGAGTGGGGCCAAACCCACTCAATCAGGGTTTCATTTTCGATGGATAACTATAAAGCCGGAGGAGAATGCCCGTCAACAAAAAAATGGCCGCGGCCGGAACTTCCCGGCGGACAGTGGAGGACATCGTGGCGGGGAAACCGGCCCTTCAGATCAGGCGGCGCTTCCTGAAGTATGCGAGCATCAGAAACGTGACGAGAGCAATCAAGCCCCATGCAAAAAGATAGCCGTATTTCCAGGAAAGCTCGGGCATTAACCTGAAGTTCATGCCGTAGAGGCCCGTGATGAACGTCAGCGGAATGAATATCGTCGCTATAATGGTCAGGGTCTTCATTATCTCGTTGAGCTTGTACGAGACGGAGGAGAGGTACGCCTCCATGTCGGTCACGATGAGCTCGCGCGATGTCTCGATCATCTCGTATATGCGGATAATATGGTCGTGGATATCATTGAAATACGGTCGATTATTGTGCCTCACGATGGAATAATCCCCCCTGCCGAAACGTGAAATAAGCTCCCGCTGGGGGCCGATAACCCTCCTCATGGTCATTATGTTTCTCTTCATCGAGAACATTCTTTCAAGGAGCTCCGGACGGGGCCTGGCCAGGATTTGGTTCTCTATCGAGTTGAGCCTTTCGCCATACTCCTCCAGGATGGGGAAGTAGTTGTCTATGAGCTGGTCCAGTATATTGTAGAGCAGAAAATCCGAATCCCCTCTCATGATGTGGCTGCTTTTCTCGCAGCGCTTCCTGTTCGACGAAACCGCGCGGATGTGACCATTGTGATACGTTATGATGTAATTGGGACCGATGAAGATATTGAGCTCGCGTATATCCAGGGCGTCCTCTTCCCGTTTGTCCTTGTAGTGATAACAGGAGTGGATGACCATGAAAAGATAGTCCTTGAACTCGTCGATCTTTGGATGGCTGTGGGAGGCGATGCAGTCCTCGATGAGGAGGGGGTGAAAATCGAACTCCTCCCTGATGATATCTATCTCCTCCTCAGTAGGGTCCTCGAGGTCGAGCCACAGGAGGTTCGTCTCGCCCGCCAGGACCCCCTTGATCTCCGGGCGGTCTATGCCCCTTTTGAAGGTGCCGTCCTCGAGTCTCGCAAATGAAGTGATCATATGAATCAGCTCACTTTGTCCGCAAATTTTATCGGGCGGCGGTGCCGAGCCGCCCCTTCGCGTAGCGCAGCTTCCCGCCCGCCGACAGGACCTTCCGCTCTCTCTCCGAAAGGTCAACCTTCAGGTCCATTCTCTCGCCCCGGGTTTCATTCACAGCCCGCACCGTATCTCCCCCGGCTATTTCGGCGGCCAGGTCATGGAAGACCATCGAATCGCCCTGTGCAACTGCTTCGTACTGCCGGTCTTCCAGGAAAAGAACCGGTACTATACCGAAGTTGATAAGGTTAGACCTGTGAATTCTCGAGAACGACACGGCAACGACGACCCTGACGCCCAGGTACATGCAGACGATGGCCGCATGCTCGCGTGAAGAACCCTGGCCATAGTTCTCCCCTCCCGCAATAACACCCGCTTTAAGCTCCTCCCCGGCTTTCCCTGCCCTCTCCGCGAAGCCGGGGTCGATGCCGGAAAACGCGAACTGCGAGAGCTTCGGTATGTTCGACCTCAGGGGGAGCACCGCCGCCCCTGCGGGGATAATGTCATCAGTCGTTATGTTGTCTCCCACCTTCAGGAGGACCACCCCGTTCAGCGAGTCCGGAAGCGCGCCGCACTCCGGGAGGGGGGCTATATTCGGCCCCTTTATAACCGATATCCGCGACCCGTCGTCCGGAGGCTGCAGTATCAATGAATCGTCTATAAGAAAGTGCCCGGGAAGCCGCACCTTCGGGGCCCTTCCCATTGTACGGGGGTCGGTCAGCTCCCCCCTGATTGCCGACGCTACGGCCACCTCGGGGCTTACCAGGTAAACTTCGCTGTCTGCAGTACCGCAGCGCCCCTTGAAATTCCTGTTGATCGTCCGGAGGCTGACTCCTCCCGTAGGGGGAGCCTGGCCCATCCCGATACAGGGTCCGCACGCGTTCTCCAGGACCCTCGCCCCGGCGCTTATAATCTCCGCGAGCGCTCCGTTGCGCGCGATCATCTCCATCACCTGCCTCGATCCCGGGCTGATAACCATGCTTACCCGCGGATGCACCTTCTTCCCCCGGAGGGTCTCGGCCGTCATCATCAGGTCCTTGTACGAGGAATTCGTGCAGCTCCCGATCACAACCTGGTCAATCCGCATTCCGGCAATCTCATCGACGGCGCAAACGTTGTCGGGCGCATGCGGCCTCGCGACGAGCGGCTGAAGGCTGTTCAGGTCGACCTCGAGCTCCTCGCTGTAGCCGCACTCCGGATCGGGGAAAAGTTCAACCCAGTCCGACTCCCTCCTCTGTGCGCTCAGGAACCCCTGCGCCACCGAATCGCTCGGAAAAAGCGACGAGGTGGCGCCCAGCTCCGCCCCCATATTGGCTACAGTCGCCCGCTCCGGAACGCTGAGAGCCCTCAGCCCGGGGCCGGTGTATTCGAGGATCTTGCCCACGCCCCCCCTGACGCCCAGCCGCCTCAATATCTCGAGGATTACGTCCTTTGACGATACCCACGGCGGGAGCTCTCCCGTGAGAACAACTTTCACGATGGAGGGCATGGTCATGCGGAAAGGCACCCCGGCCATGGCGAGGGCCACGTCAACGCCCCCGGCCCCGATACCGAGCATCCCGAGGCCGCCCGACGTCGGGGTGTGACTGTCCGAGCCAAGCAGCGTCGCGCCCGGCCGTGCGAACCTCTCCAGGTGGATCTGGTGGCAGATGCCGTTCCCCGCTTTCGAGAAACTTACGCCGTACCTGGCGGCAACGGTCCGGAGGTAGCGGTGATCGTCCGCGTTCTCGAAGCCGGCCTGGAGCGTGTTATGGTCAACGTAACTCACCGAGCGCTCGGTCCTGACCCGGTCCACGCCGAGCTGCTCGAACTGGAGATAGACCATCGTCCCCGTGGCGTCCTGTGTGAGCGTCTGATCGATCCTGACGGCGATCTCCCGGCCCGCCACCGGCTCGCCTTTGACGATGTGCGTCCTTATGATCTTCTCCGCCAAGGTCAGCGACATGCTTTCAGCCTCCAGCTTCAATTATTGATTCCGCTGCAACGATGTTCCAGGCCTGATGTTCAAACACCGGCACAGAATCGGCCTCGGGAATCGTTAACTTGATATCTCCAGGTTATTGAAAAAATACGCTATCTCCGTTGCGGCGGTCAATGGCGCGTCAGAGCCGTGGCACGAATTTTTCTCCACGTCCAAGCCGTAGAGCTTGCGGATAGTGTCCGGAGCGGCTTTCGCGGGGGCCGTGTTGCCCATGAGCTCACGGTACACCGCAATGGCATTTTCTCCCTCGAGAACGGCGACTACCGCGGGCCCGGAGGACATAAACTCCGTCAATCCTGCAAAGAAGGGCCTTTCCTTATGTACCGCGTAAAAGCCCTCGGCCTGTGCCCTTGTCATGTGAATCATCTTCATTCCCCTGACGGTAAGTCCGCTCTCCTCGATCATCTTGAGTATGGTCCCGACAAGTCCTCTTTTTACGGCGTCGGGCTTTATAATCGCGAGGGTCCGTTCTGTCATCGTAACCTCCGGACAAATGTTTTGGGCCGTGATACCGGCGGTGCTCCGGAACAACCGTGCAGCTCCTTCACGAACCGGGATCTTCCTCTACATCAACAGCTTCTTTGCTCCCGGGCTCCCCGCCAACGGTCTCCTCGACGGACCCCTCCGGCATCCCCGGCGTCTCACGGGGCTCTCCCTTCTCGAGAAAGACACGCTCTATCCACCGGTCATAGTCGAAATAGACGGACAGCTTCGCCGCGTCGTCCCGCTCGAGACGAACGTACTCTTTGTCCATGTACGCGGTCTCATCCGAATCATCGTACACCTCGACAGTCTCGTATCCCCTCCGCCTTGTCATCACTTCCCTGTACTCCTCCAGCACGGGCCTGACGTCGACGAACCTGGAGGCGAGCGGAATACCCTGTGCAATGCTGCCGCGGAAGGGGCTGTACGCCTGGAATCGGTTGAAGTAAACTGTAACCTCGTCCACCTCCCTGGTCTTCTTTTGCAGGAACACTTTTATGCCCAGGTTGTAATAGTTCCAGGTTTCTCCCGGGCTGCCGGAACTGCCGTACCAGATGTCGTAGGGGCGCCCCAGCTTCTCGATCACCAGTTCCCCCGGGTCCCCCGGCTTGATCCCGGCCACCGTCATTCCATCAAAATCGATGGTCAGCGCCCTGCGCCCGCCCTTCATTGAGGAACACCCGCAGAGCACGCACGCCGCGATAATAAAAACCACCCCGCTGATAATTCTCATATTTTCATACTTCCATATTTGTTACGTTTTCCCCTCAGCGAATGCTATTCCGCAAATTAGTGGGATATTAGCACAAATCTTAAAACTAATGGTTATTTTCCCTCCCTATTTAAAGTAAACGCCCAGGAAGAAACCGGCGGGGATTATTGTCGCGATGATAACCTGTACGGCCAGGACGCCCAGCACGCCGGCCGTCACGGCCCTGCCGCGTTCACCCCCGCCGCCCCGTCTCGCCGCCGACGCGGCTACGAGAGCCAGGATGACCGCGCCCAGGGCTCCCGTAAGATCGAGCAGCGCGCTGTGAGCGCCGTAATAGCCGTACCCGTTCCCCTTCAATATGCCTTCTTGAAGCCGGAGCAGGTCCGGGAAAATGAAACCGAACCACATGATGCCCGAGAGAACCACGAGCACACCGTTTGCCTTAGACCTATCGCTCACAGGCAACCCTCCCGGGCCTGATTATGAATGCCACAACGCACCCGCCGAGACCGCAGGCGTAGGCGTTCAGCCAGACATCCTGAAGGTCGTAGTATCTCCCTGCGATAAATCCCTGAACAAGCTCGTCGATGATACCTATATGGAACGCCATGATGACCGCCCAGAGATAGAGGATATTGCCCCGGGCGTGCCCGGCAAGCGCCATCACGATAAAAAATGTGAGGATACCGTACTCGCCCATGTGGATCCTTTCTATGGGCAGTGTCACTATCCGGAAGAGATAGCAATAGAGGAAGGAGATGACGACGATGGCGGCGTAAACGGTCGCACGGCGCTCTTTTCTCCGGAGTAAAATCCAGAAGACGACGAGAACCAGGATGGCGCTGAGGATGAGGGGCGTCCTGGAGAACCATGGGGAACGTCTCCCGAACAATACAGTCCAGAACCTCCTGGCATAAGGGAGGAACGTGCCGTAGGCCACAACCGCTCCCCACCAGACAAGGTTCTTCGCCCTTTCGGTCACTGCGTCAGCCCCCCTCGCGCGTGCTTCCCGTCTTTTCATCCACCGCCCTTTAATGGAGCAATCCGCCGCGCTTTCTGGCGGCGGTCACAAAAGGATAAACCAGCACACCTCCCGCAAAAAGTATTTTCTGCACACACCCGGCGAATATTTTTCTTGACCTCATGCTCGCTGTTCTGCTAGATTTTAACAAAATAATACAATACGGGAGGAGGTGAAAAAATGGGAAAGATCATAGCTAAGAACGTCATCACGAGAAAGAAGGGATTCCTCTACTACGTAGACGGGAAAGGCAACGTCTGCGAAGCACAGATGGCTCGCGGAGGAAAGAAAAAGGCGAAGAAAAAGAAAGTCGTAAAGAAGAAAAAGAAAAAGTAACAAACAGACTTGAGAAACAGCCCCCGGATAGTGTTCAACGCTATGGGGGCTTTTTCTTTTCCCTGAAATTTTTCGAAGAAAAATTTCATCAATGCCTTGGTGGATGGAAAGAGGTTTTATATGAATAAGGAGAAAGAAATGGTCCTCACCATCGACGGCAAGCCCGTCGCGCTGAACGGGTTCGTCAGGGGGATCATCGAGGGAGCCCTGAGGGGAATAGTATCCTCCCTCAAGGGGGTCGACCCGGACGGCGAGATCAGCCTTGCCATAAGGCGAAAAAAGAAGCAGTGACGGGAGAGGGAGACCGGGTGACTTGTCCCGCCCCGGCGGCGCCTTCGGGATGCGGCCTTACTACTTCCCTTCCGGCCCGTAGCCGGTGATGTACTTCAGGTAGTCGGAGCCGGTCGAGAGGATGAGAAACGTCTTGTCCTTCAGGGCCTGCCTGTAGGTCGTCATAGTGTTGAGGAAGGAGTAGAATTCAGGATCGCGGTTGTAGGCCTCCGCGTAAATATTGGTTGCCTCGGCATCGGCCTTACCCTGTATCTCCTGCGCCTCACGGTACGCTTCCGACTGTATGCGTTGGAGATCCTTGTTTATCTGGCCCTCGATATCCAGCGCTTCCCTCTTCCCCTCGGCGCGGTAGAGCTGCGAGACGCGCTTCCTCTCCGATATCATCCTTTCGAAGACCTTGGTGCGGACGTCGGCGTTGTAGTTGATCTTCTTGATCCTGATGTCGATCAGATCTACCCCGTACTCCTTGACGCGCGGCTTCGACCACGCCAGGATGTTCCTCGTTATCTGCTCCCTGCCGGAATCCGGCGTTATCGCCTCGAGGGCACTCTCGGATATCACGACCTCCACGTCATCGATGTCCTCCACCACCTCGAGGATCCTGTTGGAGTTCCGGACTATATCGATAAGTTCCCGGTCCGCTATCTCGTTTCTCGTCGCGCCGTCCAGGATATCGTCAAGGCGGCTATGCACCTCGCGCTCCGACCTGACCGACTGGAGGAAAAGCAGCGGATCGACAATTTTCCACCGGGCCGTCGTGTCGACCCAGATGTACTTCTTGTCTTTCGTGGGAATCATGTTCGGATCGCCGTCCCATGAAAGAACCCTCTTCTCGAAGTAATTGGCTTTCTGGATAAATGGCTTCTTCCAGTGCAGGCCCGCCTCCGTTACCGGTCCGCCGATGGGCTGGCCGAACTGGGTGACGATGACCTGCTGGGTCTCATCGACACGGTAGAAACCGTTGAAGATAACGATTGCCGCGAGAACGATTACTATTATGGCGATAATCCCTTTCACTTGCCGTCACCCCCTTCCCGCATGACGTCGAGAAAGGGAAGGACCCCCTTCTGTTGCTCGTCTATAATCACTTTTCTCCCCATTGAGGGCATGATCTCCGCCATGGTCTCCAGGTACAGCCTCCTGCGGGTAACATCCTTCGCCCCATTGTAGGCCTCCCACGTCGCGACGAACCTGGACGCGTCTCCCCTGGCCCTGTTGACTCTCTCGATACTGTAGCCCTCGGCGGTCTTCACGAGCTTCCCTGCATTGCCCTTCGCCTCCGGAATGACCTCGTTGTACTTCTCCCATGCGATGTTCCTTAACCTGTCCTTGTCCTGGCGGGCGCGGTTGACGTCATCGAACGAGTCTTTGACCTCGCGAGGGGGGTTCACATCCTGGAGGACGAGGTTCTTGATCTTTATACCTATGTTGAACTCGTCCAGGACCTCCTGCAGCTTAACCTTCGCCTCCTCCTGGATCCTTACCTTTCCGAAAGTGATCACCTCGTCGACGGAGCTGTCGCCGATGATCTGCCTCATGACGGCCTCGGACATGTCGCGGATGGCGCCGCGGACGTCCCTGACGTTGAAGACGTACTCCTCCGGGTCGCCCACCTGGTACTGGATGACCCACTCGACCTCTGCGCAGTTGAGGTCGCCGGTAAGCATCAGCGTTTCCGCCAGAAACGGGTCGGCGGCGAAACCGGCCTTCCTCTGGTATGCTATGTTGCTGTAGGAGAGTTTTTTCATGAAATCCCTCGCGCTCATGTACGTCGTATGGATCCCCGCTTCCTTCGTCCGGAAGCCGAACTCCTCCTTGAAGATGTGCTTGACGCGCACCTTGGTCACCGTCTCTATGCCGAATGGGAGCTTCATCCTGAGGCCGGGCTGTGTCGTCCTCACGTACTTCCCGAACTTCCGCACGACGCCTACCTCGTCCGACCTGATCTGGTAAAATGTTGTTGCCAGGAAAGCGACGATCACGACGCCCGCGATGATAAGGCCGGGGGCCCTGACGTCCAACCTGATTTTCTTCACGTTCTCTGCGGCTGCTGCCATCTCACATTCTCCCTTCCAGCTAGAACCACTGCTCCGCCGAGACCTCCCCTGCCGGCTGCTCCGGGGCCGCCTTCTCTTTGAGAGTCCCAATGTCGATGCTGTTCGCCATGATGACAAGGACGATCAGGCCCGCGGAGATAGCGACCATCGAAAGCCTGGCCATGAGTTTAGAGGGGTTCTCGCTGCTCATAATTTTTACGTTGAATATCACGCCAGCGAAAAAGATAGCGAAACCAATCAAGAGCTTGATCATTATATCCATGCCGTGCTTCTTCCTTTTCAGCTCACTATATTATACACAGGCAAACCTTCTCGCCATCATTTTTTTATATTTTTTTATAATCCGCTATGCCGGGGAGCTAGTCTGCCCCTATTTCTCTCAGCTCATCCTCGTAGACTTTCAAGTCCGCCTCCGAGAAGAGGACGAACCTCACAAGCCATACGGCGCCGCTCTCCTCGAGAAAGGCGACGACGGTATTTAACGCTATACGCGCCGCCCCGGCAATGGGATAGCCGTAAGCCCCCGTACTTATGGAGGGGAATGATATGGATCTGACGTCGTTGCCGGCGGCAAGCTTGAGGCTCTCCAGGTAGGCGCTCCCGAGAAGCTCCGCCTCGCCCCTGCCGCCGCCGCGGTAAACGGGACCAACCGTGTGAATAACATACTTCGCCTTGAGGTTTGCCCCCGAGGTTATCACGGCCCTGCCGGTCGGGCAGCCTCCTATCGCGCGGCACTCCTCCAGTATGCGGGGCCCTCCCGCACGGTGGATTGCCCCGTCGACGCCACCGCCGCCCGCGAGCCTGCTGTTGGCTGCATTGACGATCGCCTCCGTCTCCTGCCGCGTTATGTCTCCCCTGACCAGCTCCAGCACGCTCTCTCCAACACTGATTTTCATTTCACTCCCCCTTTGTGCCGATGCTAAAAGCACCCACCGGAAGACCATTAAAATCATTCTGACATTTAATCATTTTAATGGCAACGGTAGAAGCCGCTGCCGAGCACTCTTTTGAAGGCCTCATGGAGGCTTTCATGCCGCTCATCATCAAGTTCTAGGGGGCGGTTGTTCTCGAATTCGAGGATTTGCAGAAAGCCTTGCAAAGCAAGCGCAACCTCATGCATTATTGATCCCGGCTTATCCCACTTATCGAGGACGGAACAAATGGGAGGTGGAAGATGAAAAACGTTTGGATTGCGGTCGCGGCCTGCCTGGTTATTCTTTTTATCAATATCGGGTGCGAGTCAAAAAAACCCGCTGAGACCGAAAAGGAGAAGGAGCTCCTGCAAGAACAGGAAGAAATAGACGGACTCGTGTAGTGATCGGTTCGGAACGCGAGTCCATGCCGCATCAACAGGAATCTTCTGTCTCGAAGAAATAGCGGCGGTTCCGCCTTCCCCTTGAAGTAATTCTCGCCCGTCATGGAAAAATTCGATGTGTTGATTATAGGCGCCGGCGTAGTGGGGCTCGCCTGCGCTAGAGAGATCTCGAATGAGGGGCTTTCCGTCGTCGTCGCCGAGAAAAACTCGTCGTTCGGAGAGGAGACATCGAGCCGCAACAGCGAGATCATTCATGCCGGACTCTACTACAAGCCCGGCTCGTTGAAGGCTAAGCTGTGCATCGAAGGCCGCCGCCGCCTGGTAGAACTCTGCCGGGAGCACGGTATCCCGTTCAAGCTGACCGGAAAGATCATCGTGTCGATAACGGAGGCTGAAACGGGCCAGCTCGAGGCGCTTAAAAGGAACGCGGAGGAGTGCGGCGCCGACACCCTGACGATGCTCACGGGGAAAGAAGTCGCGGCGATGGAGCCCGCCGTCACGGCGTCCTCGGGCCTCCTTTCTCCAGGCACGGGCATCATCGACACTCACTCCCTCATGGCGTTTTTCCTCCGCTCGGCCGAGGAGAACGGGGCGATCGTGGTCTTCGACTCTCCCGTCGAGGAAATCACGCCGGAAGACGGGCTCTACCGTATCGCCCTCGGCGACCGAGACGCTACACGCTTCGCCTCAAGGGTCGTCGTCAACGCGGCTGGACTCAACGCCGACGGAGTGGCGGAGATGGCAGGCATTGATACCGATAAACATGGCTACAGGCTCCACCTCGCCAAGGGGGAGTACTTCCGCGTTGGAGGAAAGTCGCCCGTGAGCAGGCTGATCTACCCAGTCCCGAAGTCCGGGGGGGGGCACCTCGGCATCCACACGGTCATCGACCTCGCGGGCAGTCTGAAGCTAGGCCCGAACGAGTACTACGTCACGGAGATCGAGTACTCGGTCAACCCCGACAACCTGGCGCCGACATACGACTCGGTGCGCAAGTTCATCCCGGGGCTTGAGATAAGCGGCCTTTCGCCCGACATGTCGGGAATAAGGCCGAGGCTCTACCTGAAGGGAGAGGAAGTGCGCGACTTCGTGATCTGCGACGAGCGGGATAAAGGCCTCCCGGGCTTTATCAACCTCATAGGCATAGAATCCCCCGGCCTCACCGCCGCGCCAGCCATCGCCCGGCATGTATCTTCACTGGTCAAGCCTTACCTATAAAATATAAATTAGCTCGCTGCGCTCGCAAATTTATGTGGCTCCCCCGTCCCTTGCCTGATTATTTAACTGCCCACTTCGCGTTGCAATAGGGGCACCAACCGCTCTTGAGCTCTCTGGATACCTGGCTGACATTCTTGCAGTTCCAGCATTTTATTGTCTGAAAGCTCTCTGTGGAATACACAGGGACCTCTATCGGCGCCGATGACGGGGCGACCGCCTTCGATTTTTTCTTCTTCTCGGGGGCGCCAACTGTTATCTTATCTTTGAACTTGGCGAAGGTCTTATTGCCTATTCCCTTTACACGGGTAATATCATTAATGCTGCTGTAGGGCCTGCCGTCTATGATTTTCTTGGCCGTTGCCGGCCCCACGCCGGAAAGGCTCTCCAGCTCGCTCTGCGATGCCGAGTTTATATCGATGAGGCAAAGAGCACTACCGGCAACTATAAGGACAATACCGACAATCACAATGGTGCAAATAAATCCCTTTCTCACATTCCACCTCCCTGGTTAAACGCATTGAAAACCTCGCCGGCGCGTCCGCTTTCCCAATGCTTCTCATCTATTACCACGCCGGATCAACCCTGCCCTTCCGCAATGCGGTCCCTGGCATCTTCAACGGATGCGTATATGTTGAATACAGCGAAGAGACCCGCGACGTTTATGACCCTGGCCACCAGCGTCTGCAGGTTGCACAAAGCAAGGACGCCTCCCGTGCCGCGCATCTTTTCATGAAGCGAGAGAAAAACACGGATGCCGCCGGATGATATGTATGTTACATGCTCCATGTCCACTATTAGGTCGAAATCGATGGTCTTATCCCCGGCTCTCTTCTCGATCTCGAAATCAACGCGCTCCCCGAACCTCAGGGCGATGTCCGCGTCGAACCTGCCGCCCAGCGCCAGGACCATGCAGCTTTCCTGATTCTCTATCTTAATATCCATCTTTTTTTCAACCTTGCGGGGTCGACCTTGTGGGGTCGGGTCTTCACATTTCACATCTTCAATACGTCTTTATGATATACATAGTGACAAATGTGAAATGTGAAGACCTGACCCCACATGCTTCCGTTTTATGACAACCCGATATGCGGGAAATATTTTATCCCGCCACCGGTGACAAATCCAGCATTTTTCCTGTATAATATAAGCAATGAAGAAAGTATTTATCAAGTTATGGTCAGCCGTTTGTATTTTATCCGAAACAATTTCTATCGGCAATCCCTTAATCGAAGTGGCTACTTTTCTAAACCACGAAGACCAATGTTTTTCATTATATTTGGATGGGCCGAATGATATAATATTTTGGAAGTTGGTCCAGCAATCCGCAAACAAGGCGGCCCGGGTGAATACAAATGATCTATAAGGTAATCACAAAAAGCGAGTTCAAGAAATTCATCAACGGCCTTATCAAGGAAAATCAGACGTTCGGCCCCCGGCAGGTGGATGAAGACATAAACGGAAAGCCCATTTACCAGTTCAGGGAGGTCCATTCATTCGATGAGATGGACCTCGACTACACGGTAACGTATTCGTCGGTGAAAAATTTTTTCCTTCCGTTCCGGGAAATTCTTTCCCGCTACACATTTCAAGGCGATGACTGGGAGCAAAGCCTCGAGTACCGGGTTAACCCGAGGGTGATTGTCGGCCTCAGGCCCTGCGATATAAACGGCCTTGCAATACTGGACAAGATTTTTATAAAAGGAGCGTTTCCTTCCCCTTATTACCTGGCGAGAAGAAACAACACCTTCCTGATAGGCATGGACCACGAGCCCCTGGAAGACTGCTTCTGCGAATCCCTCAACCACCACGTGGTTCGCCATGGGTTCAACCTCTTCTGCTCCGACCTTGGAGACAGGTATTATCTTTCCATTGATTCCTCCAAGGCGTTCAACTTTCTCAAGAACGTCGAGACCACCGAGCCGACAAAAAAAGACAATGAGAAATTCATCGCCAGAAAAAATTTCATAGAGAGGAGCTTCAAGACCAGGGTCGAGGTCACCGGCCTCCCCAGTTTTCTGGACATAGAATTCAAGTCCCCCATCTGGAAAAAGTGGGGAGACAAGTGCCTCAACTGCGGCACATGCGCCATGGTATGCCCCACCTGCTACTGCTATGGCATAGAGGAGAGCATCGACGTGAGCTTAAAAACCTCCCGCAAGGAGCGGTTTCAATATTCCTGCAATATCGTCGATTTCGCCGAGGTCGCCGGCGGTCATAATTTCCGCCCCTTGAGGGAGGACAGGCTGAAATACAGATTCTACCATCATTACCGGGGGTTCGCCGAGAACGCCGAGGAGCCTATATGCGTGGGCTGCAACCGGTGCGGGCGCGCCTGCCTGGCGGGAATCAATCCCAGGGACGTCATTAACGATTTGAGACTGGAGAGCAAGGATGAATTACCGGCTACTTAAGCAGGACATAAACCTCAAACCGTTCATGACGATGCCCCCGCAGTTCAATCGTAAAACAATTGTCATGAGAACGGACAAAGTCTATAAGTGCGAAATAATCAACATTGTCGAACTCACCGGGCTCGAAAAACTCTTTCACCTGAAGATACTGGACCCCGTCGAGAGAGAAATTTTCAGTTTCCGGCCCGGCCAGTTTATCATGCTTGAAGTGCCCGGCTTCGGGGAGGTCCCCATCTCCGTATCGAGCTCAAGCAACAACAGGGAATTCATCGAGCTATGCATAAGAAAGTCGGGCAGGACCACGAACATGCTCCACCGGGCAAAGAAAGGGGCGAAAGTCGGCATCAGAGGACCCTTCGGCACGTCTTTCCCGATGGAGGAGATGGCGGGCAACAACGTCCTCCTGATAGCGGGCGGCCTGGGACTTGCTCCTCTCCGTGCCCCCCTATACTGGGTCATCGAGAGGCGGGATGAATACAGGGATGTGGCCGTGCTGTACGGGACGAAGGAGCCGGAACAGATGCTCTTCACATACCAGTACGAAGAGTGGGAAAAAGTAAACCACGTAAAGCTGCTCACCATCGTGGAAAAGGCGGACAAAGACTGGAAGGGCAGGACAGGCCTGATCACGGAGCTGTTCGAGGAGATAAACATCGATCCGGACAACACCTATGTCATCGTGTGCGGCCCCCCCGTGATGTTCAAGTTCGTCTGCAACCACCTGGACAGCCTTGGAATCCCGATGAACCGCATGTTCGTCTCCCTGGAGAGGAGAATGCACTGCGGCATGGGCAAATGCTGCCGGTGCATGGTCGGCTCCACGTTCACCTGCGTCGACGGCCCCGTCTTCGATTACTGGTCCGTCCTGAACCTGCAGGAAGCCATTTAGGCTTTGTCTGAAAGGGAATGGCCATAAAAAAGCACGAAAACACGAAAAAAATATGGAAATATGAAAGTATGGAAATAACTGACTGGTGAACAATGGCTGAACTTTATTTTCATATTACCTTGTTTCCATATTTTCATATCTTTGTGCCCTGGTGTCTTAGTGGCGACAATAAATCATCATATAGCAGAGGATCATTGTGAAGTACCTGGGTATTGAGACTGAAAAGGTCAGGATAGGGGTCTTTGACTTCACCGGCTGCGAGGGCTGCGAACTGCAGCTTGCCAACAAGGAGGGGACATTGGTCAGCTTCCTCGATCTCCTCGAGGTGGTCAATTTCAGGGAGATATCATCGGAGAGAGGCGATAACTACGACGTCGCGCTGGTCGAGGGGGCGATTTCCAGGGACAATGAGATCGAAAGGCTCAAACAAATCAGGGAGAAGGCAAAGGTCCTGGTCGCCATAGGTTCATGCGCCTGCTTCGGCGGCGTCAACTACCTTAAGAACCGTTTTTCCATGGAAAACGTGGTGAATGAAGTATACGGGGAACACAAAGTAGAGACGCGCAGGGTTCAAAGCATAGGCGAAGTGGTAAAAGTTGACCTGGAGATTCCCGGATGCCCTGTCTCCAAAGAGGAAGTCGAAAGGATTGTCGTGGATCTCGTCACGGGAGCAGACATCAAGTTTCCAAAATACCCCGTGTGCATTGAATGCAGGCAGAAACTCAACACCTGCGTCTTCGACCTCGGGAAAATATGCCTCGGCCCGATCACCAGGGCGGGATGCGGCGCCGTCTGCCCGAGCAGCAAGGTGGGCTGCCTCGGGTGCAGGGGGCCGGCGGAGGACGCCAATTACGATTCCTTCCGGCAGATAGCATTGGACCACGGCTTCACGGCACCGCGGATCGAGGAGAAGCTGAAATTCTTCAACGCGCTGGGAGCTGCGCTGCAAAAATGAGGTTCTCTTCTGTTTTGCAATGAAAGTCGACATGAACATTAACGTGCATCACCTGACCCGCGTGGAGGGCCACGGCGACATCCATATCAAGGTGAAGAAAGGCGAGCTGGTAGAGTCAAGATGGGCGGTCGTGGAAACCCCCCGCTTCTTCGAGGCCATGCTGCGCGGCATATCCCATGACATGGCGCCTGTCCTGACCTCCAGGATCTGCGGCATATGCTCCATAAGCCACACGCTGACGAGCCTCAGGGCCGTTGAAAAGGCAATGCGAATAGAGGTCCCAGAAACCGCGCGGCTGCTGCGCCTCCTGGCGAAACACGGCGAAACGCTGCAGAGCCATATCCTGCATCTCCTCTTTCTCGCGGCCCCCGACTTCTTCGGCACGGGGAGCGTGATTCCGCTTATCAAATCCCGCCCCGAGGTGGTGGTACTGGCGCTAAGGCTCAAGGGGCTGGGGAACGATATCTGCGATCTGATAGCAGGCCGCACGACTCACCCGGTAAGCCTCGTTGTCGGAGGTGTGAGCAAGGCTCCCTCAAGGGAGCAGCTCGAAACCCTGAAAGAGACCATCGGGGAGCGAATCCAGGACATACGCGCGGTGGTGGGCCTCTTCCAGACTCTCTCCATGCCCGACTTCGTCCGGGAGACCGAGTTCGTTTCACTGAAAGGCAGCAACCGATATCCATGGATAGGCGGGGAGCTCGTCTCCACGGACGGCGTGGTGAAAGCCGAGGATGATTACCTGGCAATGACGAATGAATACAAGGAGGATTTCACCACGTCAAAATTCGCGAAGCTGAGCAGGGAGTCTTTCGCCGTGGGCGCACTGGCGCGATTCAACAACAACTACAATTTCCTGCATGAAAAAGCAAAGGAAGCGGCACGGATTTTCGGATTAACCCCCGTGAATCATAACCCGTTCATGAACAACATAGCCCAGATTGTGGAGTGTTACCATGTCATGCTGGAATCAATAGATATAATCGACAGGGTTCTGGAAGACGGCTGTCCGGAAAGCATCTGCGCCGGTTACGAAGTTAAGGCGGGAGAAGCCATCGGAGCCGTCGAGGCGCCCCGAGGCATTCTTTACCATCACTACGACATTGATGAAAACGGTATAATAACGAAAGCCGACTGCGTTATTCCAACGACACAGAACAACGCCAATATCCACCACGATTTGGCGGAGCTCGTGAAACAGCAGATAATGCTCGGCAAGAGCGACGAAGATGTCACCAGGCTAAGCGAGATGCTGGTGAGGGCTTACGACCCCTGCATATCCTGCTCCGTTCACTAAAGTAAGGAATTGGAGTCAGACCTGCGCTATGGACTAAGGTAAGTATGTTTTTGTTTGCGCCGTAATAATCAACCGGAGAGAGTGCCATGAAAAAAATCCAGAAATATATCGTCGTCCCCCACCTGCCGGACAAGCTCAAGCCTTTGATGGATATAGCCCACAATCTCTGGTGGTGCTGGAACCCGGAGGCCGTAGAGCTCTTCAGGAGCCTCGATCCCGAAATTTGGGAGAATGCCTATCATAACCCCGTCAAGTTGCTGGGGATGCTCAGCAACGACGATCTTAGCCGCCTTCTCAGGGACGAGGTATTTCTGGACAAGATGGACGGTGTAGCCGAAGATCTGAAGAGATACATGGAATACCAGACGTGGTACGAGAGGGCCCACGGCGACGAGCTCGAAAGCAGAATCGCTTACTTCTCGGCCGAGTTCGGCATACACGAGTGCCTCCCCATTTACTCAGGCGGCCTGGGCATCCTCGCGGGCGACCATTTCAAGTCCACAAGCGAGCTGGGCCTGCCCATGGTGGGGGTAGGGCTTGCCTACCGTTTCGGCTACTATCAGCAGTACCTGAACCTCGACGGGTGGCAGCAGGAGACTTATCCGGAAAACGACTTTTACAATATGCCGATGGTTCTCGAGAAGGGCGACAACGGCAAGCCCGTTGAAGTCGATATCCCCTTTCCGGGCAGAACGGTTTACGCTTATATCTGGAGGGTCCAGGTCGGCCGGATCCCCCTCTTCCTCCTCGATACCAACCTCGAGAAGAACTCGATCGACGACCGGAACATAACGTCGAACCTCTACGGCGGCGACAATGAAATGAGAATAAAGCAGGAGATCGTCCTCGGGATCGGCGGCATAAGGGCGCTGGAGGTCCTGGGACAGACGCCGACTGTCACGCACATGAACGAAGGCCACGCCGCCTTCCTGGCGCTCGAGAGAACGAGCAGGCTCATGAAAGAGAACAATCTCACCATCGAGGAGGCGAGGGGCCTCGTAGCCGGCACAAACGTTTTTACAACACACACGCCCGTACCAGCCGGCATAGACAGGTTCGACCCGGAGCTTGTGAAGAAGTACCTCGGAGATTACTGCAAGACCCTCAAGATATCGATTGAAGCGCTACTGGACCTCGGGATGGAGAAATCTGACGGCGGCGGGAAGGGGTTCTCAATGGCGGTTCTGGCGTGCAGGTTCGCGTGCCACATCAACGGCGTGAGCAAGCTGCATGGCGAGGTCTCCCGCGAGATGTGGCACATACTATGGCCCGATATTCCCCTCTCGGAGGTGCCCATCGGCCATATTACGAACGGTATCCACACGCTCACCTGGCTCTCGGACGAGATGAGGCGCCTCTACAACCGCTACATGGGCACGCGGTGGGTCGAGGAGCCGGAGAACCACGCCATCTGGGGGCGGATCGACGACATCCCCGACGCCGAGATTTGGGGCAGTCACCAGAGGCTCAAGGAAAGGCTCATCGGCCATGCCAGGAAAAAACTCAAGGAACAGCTCAAGAACAGGGGTGCGCACAGCTCCCGCATCCTGGAGGCCTCGGATGCCCTCGATCCCAGCGCCCTGACCATCGGATTCGCGCGGCGATTCGCCACGTACAAGAGGTCCACGCTCCTCATGAAAGACCTGGAGAGGTTTGCCAGGATACTCAGCATCCCCGGCCAGCCGGTCCAGTTCATATTCGCCGGCAAGGCGCACCCCGCCGACACCCCCGGCAAAAAGCTCATCCAGGAGATCGTCCACCTCTCTCAGCAGGAGCCGTTTAAAAACAAGGTGGTCTTCCTGGAAAACTACGACATCAACCTGGCCAGGTACATGGTCCAGGGCGTAGACGTCTGGCTCAACACGCCGAGGCGGCCCATGGAGGCGAGCGGGACCAGCGGTATGAAAGTGGTGGCCAACGGCGGCCTCACCCTCAGCATCCTCGACGGCTGGTGGCCGGAGGGTTACGATGGCGAAAACGGATGGGCGATCGGCAGCGGGGAGGACTATGAAGACGAGGAATACCAGGACTCCGTGGAGAGCCAGGCCCTTTACGAGCTCCTCGAGAAGGAGGTCATTCCCCTCTACTACATGAGGGGAAAGGATGGAACGCCCAGGGAATGGATCGAGGTCATGAAGAACTCGATCCGCACCCTATGCCCGGTTTTCAACACCAACAGGATGGTTGAGGACTACACTGAGAAGGAATACCTGCCGGCTATCATCCAGTGGAACTGGGTCACGGCCAACAACATGGAGGTGGCCAGGTCCCTCGCGAAATGGAAGGTTTCGATCGCGAAGCTATGGGACGGCATATCCATCAGGGACGTAAAAATATCCAGCTTGTCCGAGCTCCTCGCGGGGGATAAACTCCCGATTGAAGTGCATGTCGACCTGGTCAAGGCAAAGCCGGATGACATCACGGTGGAGGTTTTCCACGGGAGGCTCGACCCCGCCGGCGAGATAGTCGAGGGGAAAGTAACCACCCTGGAGCACAGCAAGGTCAATAAGTCGGGCTGCCACATCTATGCCGGCTCCATACCGTGCGTGTCCAGCGGCCAGTTCGGCTTCGCCGTCAGGGTCCTGCCCTCCAACCCCGCCCTCACCCAGCGCTTCGAGACAGGCCTGATACACTGGTGGAAGTGATGAAAACATAGAAATATGAAAATATGAAAATAACCCCTTGTTACGACGCTCCGTGTTGTAACAAGTACCGTGCAGTGCAAGAAATCTAGATTCAAGAGGTAACTTTTTATTAACTCTTATTAACCTCTGTTAACTTCTATTAACCTGACCTTAATTTCATGGTTACTAAAAAGATATTCATGGCCGCGACGGGCCAGCACGTCGGCAAGACGTCGATGACGCTGGGCCTTGTGAGCCTCCTCAGGGAGCGCGGATTCAACGTCGGCTACTGCAAGCCCGTGGGCCAGCAATACGTCGAAATCGACGGTAAAAGGGCCGACAAGGATGCGGTGGTCCTTGCCTCGATGCTGGGCCTGCCCCTCGACCCGGACATCCACAGCCCCGTCATCATCGGAGGGGGAGACACTGAAAAATACCTTAAAAACCCGTGTCCGGAAATGCTTAACAGACGTATTCTTGACGCGGCAAACGAGCTCGAAAAACGCCACGAGGTTATCGTCTTCGAGGGTACCGGGCATCCCGGCGTCGGATCCGTCGTCGACCACTCGAACGCGGACGTTGCCTCGCTGCTCGGGGCCGGCGTCATTATAGTCGCCGAAGGCGGCATCGGGAACACGATCGACCGGCTCTGCCTCTCCAAGGCGCTCTTTGACCGGGCACGGGTGAACATCATCGGCGCCATTATCAACAAGGTCAAGCCCTCTAAATTAGAGAAGGTCAGGGACGCGCTTGGCGAAGGCCTCCCGAAGAAAGGCCTTCGCCCGCTTGGCCTGGTCCCGTTCGAGGAGACACTGGTTTACCCCCGGCTGGAGCATATTAAAAAAGCCGTAGGAGCAGATGTTATCTCCGGGGTTGACAGCATGAAAAAGACTATCCGCTGGCCAGTCTTCGGGACCGTTATAGATCCAGAAAGGACACCGGACGCAGAAGAAATCCTCCTGGTCACGCCGGCCGACCAGATCGACCTCCTCCTGGAATCGGTGGCGAGGCTCCGCATGAAGAAAGGAGCCGACTGGAGGATCGGCGGTCTCCTCCTCACGGCGGGAAAATTCATCCCCGAGGAAATCATTCCCCTCTTCGACGCTGTGGGGATACCCGTCCTCTCCACCCCGATGGACACCTACACGGTCGCGACGCACCTCCACGACCTCGTCGCGAAGATAGACCCCGATTCGCAGGATAAAATCGAAACGGTCAAGAAACTCTTCCGCGATCACGTTGGGCTGGACTTTTTGAAAACATGACTAAGCCTTTCACGCCACGCCGAACCTCATTGTCAGAACATGTAAAGGCCCCTCGTCGCGGTACCGGACGCTCTCGGAAACGCTTCTGATAATATAGATGCCCAGGCCGCTCTCACGGGCTACGCCATCACGGGGAGGTTCGCCCGCTTTTTCGAAATCAAAGCCAACGCCCTGATCTTTAACCTTTATCGTCACGCCGTCATCGTCAAGCGCCAACTCGAGGACCACCGTGCCAACCTCTGCTCCAGGGTAAGCGTACTTGATAACGTTCGTAACGGCCTCGCTTACTGCCAGCTCGATCTTGTAAAGCTGCTCCTCTGATAATGCGAGGGTCGACGCGGACCCGCAGACTTTTCTCGCAAAAGAGCACAAGGACTCGAGGTTATCGACAGTTGCGGGCAGTTCGATGGTCTTCGTTAAAGTATCCCTCTCCATAACGCGTTTCCCGATTACGATGGCCTGGATGGGCCGGCACGCCAAACAAAACAGCCGTTAAAAACCTGCTTCAGCCTTCTCCACGGAATCGTAAATTTCAAAGAGCCTGTGCAGCCTCGTCAGCTCGAATATCGAGCGCATGTGCGGCAGCAAGTTGGCGATCTTGATATCGCCGCCCTTCTTGTTCGCGCTCCGCAGGCAGGCCACCAGGGCGCCAAGAAAGGAGCTGTCCACGAATATGATCTCCCCCATATCAATCACGAACTTCCCCTCACCTTCGCCGATTAACCTCTTGATCTCGGCCTTAAAATCAGAGACGGCACTCATGTCAGCCCTGCCCTTGCATGATATTATTACCGCTTTCTCTCCTTTTCTCACTTCCTGTTCCATGACTTCTCCTTTCCGTTTAAAAATTACAAACAATAATTCATATTCTTATGCTTTCAGCTGCTCTCTCCAATAATCCAGTATGTCCCGCAGGGTCGAGTCAATGTCGTACTCCGGAGTCCAGCCGGTGGCCTCTTTGAACCGCGAATAATCACCCAGGCGCACGGGCACCTCGGACTTCCGGAGGCGTTTCGGGTCCTGGCGTACCTCTATCACTGCGCCGCTTAACTCCAGCAACCCGTCCAGTATCTTTCTTATAACGCACGCCCTCCCCGAACATATATTGTAAACACGCGCAGGGACGCCTCTTTCCGCCGCGAGCCGGTACGCCCGGACCACGTCCCGGACGTCCGTGAAATCCCTCTCTGCTTCGAGGTTGCCCACCTCCATCACCGGCTCCATATTCCCCGCTTCGATTTCCGCGATCTGCTTTGCGAACGCGGAGGTGACGAAGCTCGGGCTCTGCCGGGGGCCTATGTGGTTGAAAGGTCTCAGGATGACGATGTTGAAACCGTAGGCTCTGGCATAAAAGAAGGCTATCTGCTCCGATAAGAGCTTTGTAAGAGCGTAGATGTTGACCGGCGCCGTCTTTCTCTCCTCCGTCAGCGGCATATCCTCCGGCGAGACCCTGCCGTAAACCTCGGCCGAGCTCACCAGGACCACCCCGGCGCCGGGCGCCTCTTTCCTGCACGCCTCGAGCACGTTAAGGCTACCTTTCACGTTGACCTCGAAGGCGATCTGGGGAGCGTTCTCCGCCGACGGGACAAAAGTCACGGCCGCCAGGTGGAAGATCACGTCCGGATTTATTTCCCTTACGATGCGCTCCAGATCTCGGTGCAGGAGTATGTCGCACTCCATGACACGCACCCGCCCGGCGATATCCTCAAGGTTCTTCAGGGAAACACCGGCCCTCTCTACCCCGGCGACCTCCCATCCTGCGGAGACGAGGTCACCGGCGAGGTAGCTGCCGGCAAAACCCGCGATACCTGTTATAAGCGCGCGCATAACATAAAAAAATCTATTATTACCTTGAATAACATTTAATTTAGATTATCTGGATTTCGCCTTATGTTCCGTAATAAAGCATTGCCATAAAAATAGATTTTTTTATTCTTTGATCATGTTGTTGATTCTTTCGACGTCGGCGTCAACCATCATCTCGATAAGGCCCCTGAAATCCACCTCGGGCTTCCAGCCCAGTTTCTTACGGGCCTTAGATGAATCACCTATGAGAAGCTGCACCTCCGCCGGACGGAAGAACTCCGGAGCCTGCACGACGTAGTCTTCGTAATTCAGGCCGACCCGGGAGAACGCCACCTCGCACATCTTCTTCACGGTGTGGGTCTCGTCCGTGGAGATGACGTAATCGTCTGGCTCGTCCTGCTGGAGCATCAGCCACATGGCCCTCACGTAATCGCCGGCAAAACCCCAGTCCCTCTTCGCCTCGAGGTTCCCCAATCGCAGCTCTTTCTGGAGGCCCGCCTTTATCTTCGCGACGCCGTAAGATACCTTCCTCGTCACGAACTCCAGCCCCCTCTGCGGTGACTCGTGGTTGAAGAGGATGCCCGAGACGGCGAAAATATCGTAGCTCTCCCTGTAATTCACCGTTATCCAGTGTCCGTAGGCCTTTGCCACGCCGTAGGGGCTCCTCGGGTAGAAGGGAGTATTCTCGTTCTGGGGCGTCTCCCTCACCTTGCCGAACATCTCGCTCGAGGACGCCTGGTAAAACCTGATCTTTGGATTAACGATCCTTATGGCTTCGAGCATCCTCGTCACTCCGAGCGCGGTCACCTCCCCCGTCAGTATCGGCTGGTCCCACGATGTCGGAACGAACGACTGGGCGCCAAGGTTGTACACCTCGCAGGGATCGATCTTCTCCATGGCCCTGATCAGAGAGTTCTCGTCAATCAGGTCGCCGGAGATCAGCTCAACTCCCTCTTCTATTAGAGGCTCGATGCGCTCCGTCGATATCGTGCTGCTCCGTCTCTGTATGCCGTAGACCTTGTATCCTTTATCCAGGAGCAACGCCGCAAGATAAGACCCGTCCTGCCCGGTGATTCCCGTAACCAATGCCGTCTTCATACTATGCCCTCCTTCTACACCGCTCTTTATTTTATAAATCAGACGATAGGTTAATACGTACTCGACCTAACAAACGTAAATTTAAGTGGTTACACCATAAACAATATGCACCGATTTTGCGCATTCGAAATGCGCTGTCAATTTTTTAAATTTTTCTAAACTAAGGCTCCTGTAAAATAGTAACTGCTTTTATATCAATTGGTTAAACACCAAATTGTTTTCAATTTCCCTCACAATTTTCTTGACTTAATGAGTGGCATATTTTACTATATCACCTTGCAGTTCAG
>JAVCDC010000016.1 GCA_030765135.1 Candidatus Tritonobacter lacicola
GAACTGCAAGGTGATATAGTAAAATATGCCACTCATTAAGTCAAGAAAATTGTGAGGGAAATTGAAAACAATTTGGTGTTTAACCAATTGATATAAAAGCAGTTACTATTTTACAGGAGCCTTAATTCACCCAAGAAAGGAGTATGCAACATGGCAGATAAGAAGAAAAAGCAGGAAACAGGACAGGAGTATATTGCTCCTAAAAGAACATTTATCAAGGACGAAGTAAGCGAGCTTCTCCCCCAGGTGCCCTCGAAGCTCATCCGGGCCCTGGACTACTGGGCTCTCTACTCAATCCATCAGGACATGGTGAAGTCCGGCATGGACGCCGAGACGGCGGCGCGCAGGTACGTCAAGGGCTACGACCCCAAGAAGATCAAGGAAGAGATCGAGAGAGCCGAGGCCCGAAAGGAGCGCGAGCGCGAAATGCGAAGGAAGAAGGCCGAGGCCCAGAAGAAAAAGATCCAGGCCAGGGCGAAGGCCCAGGCAGCAAAGGCCAAGGCAAGGGCCGCGCGGGATGCCGCGAGGGCGAAAGCACAGGCAGCGAGGGCCAAGGCCCGGGCCGGCCAGCAGGCCGCAAGGGCAAAGGCCTCTGCCGAGAGAGCAAAGTCCGGCGTGGGCGCCGTCGAGGGCGGGCCGCCCCCGGAAGCGTACATACCCCCCGTGCGAAAGTACGTCAAGGATGACCTGGCCAGGCTGATGCCGATGATCAAGCGCTCGGACCTGACCGGCATCGACTACTGGGCCCTGTACACGATGCACTCGGAAATCGTGAAGTACGGACGCAACCCCGAAGAGCTGGCCAGAAAGTTCGTCAAGGGCTACAAGCCGGCCAAGGTTGTCGCCCCTCCCCCGCCGGAAACCGCACCGGAGGTAACGCCCGAGCCGGCAGCTGAAACCGCTCCAGCGAAGGCAGCCCCCAGGAAAAAGGCGGCAAAAAAGAAGAAAGCCGCGCCAAAAAAGAAAGCGGTAAAGAAGGCGAAGGCCAAGAAGAAATAAACTTCCGCCAGCAGCGGAGGCCCTGCGCCTTAAAAAGGAGAGGAGGCAACGCCCCCTCTCCTTTTTTTATAAATAAATTTGCGAGCGAAGTCCTGAGCTTGTCGAAGGTCGAAGCGAGCTAATTTATTGGTATTTATCGACGAGGAGGGAGAGCTTCTTTCTCGTCTCCGGGTTGATCACGTCTTTGGCCGTTATGAAAGCTGCCGAAAGCGCGTCAGCGCACAGGCAGGACCTTTCTTTCGGTATCCTGGGAACGATCTCCCGCAGAAGTATCTTCGCCGTCCCCGCGTTCCTGTTGAGGTTCTCCACGATGGTCTCGACGGTCACCGCTTCGTGGTGAGGGTGCCAGCAGTCGTAATCGGTCACCATGGCCATCGTGGCAAAACATATCTCGGCCTCGCGCGCAAGCTTCGCCTCGGTGAGATTGGTCATGCCGATGAGGTCGAATCCGCTCTTCTTGAAGAAGAGCGACTCGGCCAGTGTCGAAAAAGCCGGCCCCTCCATGTTGACGTAGGTCCCTCCTTTATGGATGCTTAAACCCCGGTCCTTGCCTACTGAGTAAATGAGATCGGCGAGAACGGGGCAGATGGGCTGGGAAAACGCTATATGGGCCACGAGGCCATCGCCGAAGAACGTCGACTTGCGCTTCGTTGTGCGGTCGAAGAACTGGTCGATGACGACAATATCCAGCGGCTTATAATCCTCGCGGTAACTGCCGACGGCGCTCACGGAGATTATCCACTCGACGCCCAGCATCTTCATGCCGAATATATTGGCGCGGTAGTTTATCTCGCCCGGGTAGTAGCGGTGTCCCTTCCCGTGGCGCGGAAGGAAAGCTACGGTTTCACCGGAGATTTTTCCTATAACGTACTCGTCTGAAGGATCTCCGAAGGGTGTCGAAAGCTTTTCACCGCCGATAATTTCGAGCCCCTCCTCCATCTCGTATAGGCCGCTCCCGCCGATAACGCCGATTCGCGCTTCCTGCATCTTTAATCTCCTATTGATGATTTAGCAGCCACAAGTATAGCAAAAACCATACTCCCCTCCAGAGGCAAATATAAACCGTGTAACGTGTGACGTGTGACGTGTAACGAAAAATACTAACTTACTTCGATCGTGACACATAGAACGTTACACGTTCAACATTACACATTCCACGTTACACGTTTCACGTCACACATATTTTTTCTATAATTTGCTTTTTCCGGAAAGATCCATCTCACGCCACCCGTCGGGTCCTCCCTGTCGCCGTCCCGCCTGGGAATGAGGTGCCAGTGCACGTGCTGGACGGTCTGGCCTGCAGACTCTCCCTGGTTGGCTCCCATGTTAAAACCGGTGATACGTGGATCGTCCTTCCTGAGGCGAGCAGCGAGTTCAACGGCAAGTTCCCAAACAGCGATTAATTCTTCGGAGGTCATCTGGAGAAAATCAGGCTCGTGACGACGTGGAATTATCAGCGTGTGCCCTTCCGTAACGGGAAACCCATCGGGGACAGCCACGGCAAGGTCGTTGGACGCGATGATCTTCTGCTCCTCTATATTACAAAACAGGCAATCAATCACAATATGCCTCTCTCTAATAAAGGTTACTAACAGTTACTACAGGTTACCAGGGGTTACTAAAGGTTGTTGTTCTTTCTCATCTCTCAGCTTAAGTGCAACCTCCTTAGTAACCCTTTTTAGTAACTTTCTTTAGTGACCTTTCTTTTAAATTCCACGTCACACGTTACACGTTACACGTATTTTATTTCACGTCACACGTTACACGTCACACGTTACACGTATTTTATTTCACGTCACACGTTACACGTATTTTATTTCACATTTTGAATTAATTCTCTCATTATTGCGTTAACCGCGGATCAATAGAATCCCGCAGCCCCTCCCCCACGAGGTTGTAGGCCGTTATCGTCACGAAGATTGCCATGCCGGGAAAGAGGGCGAGCCACCACGCGAAATCCATGTAATTCCTCGCCTGGGAGAGCGTGTCCCCCCAGCTCGGCGTGGGAGGAGGAACGCCGAACCCCAGGAACGAGAGCGCCGACTCGACCAGTATCGCCGCGGCCACGCCGAACGTCGCTGAAACGAGGACGGGCCCAAGCGCGTTCGGCAGTATATGACGGAACATTATCCTCCCCCCGCCGGCACCCACCGCCCTGGAGGCGGCCACGAAATCCTGGGGCCTCAACTTGAGGAACTCACCCCGCACCAGCCTCGCGACGCCTGTCCACCCCGTGAGCCCTATAACGACCATTATGATATATATCGACTGGGGCAGGACAGCCAGCGCCGCGAGTATGAGGAAAAGCGTCGGGAAACAGAGCCATACCTCTATGATCCTGGAGATGAGGGCATCGAGCCACCCCCCGTAGTAGCCCGCGAACGAGCCCGTCACGATACCCAGTGCTACGAATATTGATACGGCGACAAAGCCGACGGAAAGGGAGATCCTGGCACCGTGGACCATGCGGCTGGCAATGTCCCGCCCCCTGTCATCGGTGCCCAGAAGGTGCTTTCCGCTCGGGGGCTCGAGCCGCTCCTCCAGGTCGTACTGGGTCGGGCTGTACGGTATGGGAGGGTAGATAGTGCAGCGCGCCCGGGGCACTATATCCCGGAGCTCCCTGTCGCTCATGAAGACTCCGGTTTTCAAACCGTCGTCAGACCATATGAGGATGGGCTTGTTCCCCGCAATGAAGGGGGCCAGGATGGCAACGAGAAAAAGCAGGACAATCAGATATAAGCCTGCCACGGCAAGGCGCCTCTTCCTGAACTGGCGCCAGACGATGTGCCAGTAACCCTGCTTCATTCGTACGAGATCCTCGGGTCGACGACCGCGTAGAGGATGTCGGCCAGGAGTATTCCCAGCAGCGTCAGGATCGCGGAAATGGTGGCGATACCCATGACCACGGGATAATCCCTGGAAAGTATTGCCTCAAAGGCGAGCTGGCCCATCCCCGGAATGGAAAATATCGACTCGATGATGATACTGCCGCCCAAGAGCGCCGGGAGAAGCATACCGAGGAGGGTTACTATGGGTATGAGGGAGTTCCTGAAGGCGTGCTTGAAAATTACTATCTTCTCGCTCAGGCCCTTCGCGCGCGCCGTCCTTATATAGTCCTGCCTGAGAGTATCCAGCATTCCCACCCGGCAGTACCGGCTGATGACCGCGAGGCTGCCGTAGGCCAGGCATCCCACGGGAAGGACCAGGTGCCATAACCTGTCTAGAAGCCACGCCCACGCCCCCATATTTTCCGCGCCCTCCGAGCTCAATCCATATATCGGAAAAATGTTCAGGTACTCCCCCCCGCCGAGAAAAATGATGAGCATGGTGGCGACCCAGAAACTGGGGAGAGAATAAAGAACGAATAACAAGAGCGTGAGCACCTTGTCCGACCCGCTCTCGTGGTACACGGAGGAGTACACACCTATGGGGATAGCGAAAAGGTAGACGAGAAAAATGGATATGACGCTAAGCTGGAGGGTGACGGGTACCCGCTCCAGGATCTTTTCGGAAACCTTGCGATGATCCTTGTAGGAGTCGCCGAAGTCGAGGAGGGCGACCTTCCTGAGCCAGATCCAGTAGCGCGCGTCGAAGAGACCGCCGATCCCCTTCTCCCTGAACGCCGTGGTGTTGAAGAGCACGGGCTTGTCCAGGCCGTAGAGCTTCTTCGTCTGCTCTATTATCTCTGCCGTGACCTCCTCACCCATCCCGGCGCCCGCGAGCGCCCTCAACCGCATCTCCACGGGAGAGCCCGGGGCGAGCTGGATGATCAGGAACGTAACGAGCGTTATCCCGAATAGCGTGGGGATGCAGAGAAGCAGCCTCTTGATTATATACGTCCTCATGGCGCGCGCCGCCACTGCCGTATATCGTATCCCGGCCGTATCACGTAGGTGCGGAAGCCCTCTATCTCCTTCGTGTATGCCATGAGTGATTTGGATGTGAACATAAACGTGTAGGGCTGCGCATCGTGAATGATCTCATGAAAGCGGTAGCACATCTTCCTCCGCTTCTCCCCGTCGAACTCACGACGTATCTTATCGATCAAAATATCCGCCTCCCCGTTCACGAATCCGACATAATTGGAGCCTTTCTCAGCCTGGGAGGAGTGCCAGAGCTGGTAGGGGTCTGAGACATACGCGAGGATCCACGCGGCCGCGTACGAGTCGAACTTGTGCTCGTGCACGAAGCGGAGAAAGGTCGCCCACTCGAGCCTCCTGATACCCATGTCGACGCCTATCGTCTTAAGGTCTTCTTTGAGCACGGTGGCCATCTGCTCGTACTCTGCGACTCCCGATGGCATCAGGAGCTCAAAAGAAAATTTCTCACCCTCTTTATCAAGCCAGCCATCCTCGTCGGTGTCCCTCCAGCCCGCTTCCGAGAGCAGCTCCTCCGCCCTCCTGGGATCATAGGGATAAGGCTTTATATTGCGGTCGTATTCGGGGCCTTTTACATAGAAGGGGCCGGTCACGATAGTCCCCAGGCCGTAGAAGATCTTATCGAGAATCGGCTTTCGATCGACCATGTGTGTCATGGCCAGGCGGACGCGCCTGTCGCTGAAAGGCTCCCTCCTCATGTTCCAGCCCAGGTAACTATACGCTGGGAGATAGAAATCGACCTTGTTGAACTTTCGTTGAAAGGCCCGGCTTGCCGTCTGGCGCTCCCATTGGAAAGGCCGCAGGCCGATCATGTCAAGCTGTTCCTTCTTGAATATCTGGAGGGCAATCGGATCGTCCTTGATAATTTTAAAGACCACCCTCTTCCAGAAAGGCTTCTTGCCGTAATACCGCTCGTTTCGTTCGATGACGATCTTCCTGCCCGTCGTCCAGCTCACGAACTTGTAGGGACCCGTACCGATCGGATGGCGGCCTGCGGGGTTCTTGTTGAAGTCGGCGCCGTCGTCGAATACGTGCTTCGGGACAAGGGGGATACCGCCCGACATCTCGAGTGAGCGGAAGTACGGCTTCTTCCACACGACCCGGAACGAGTATTTGCCGGTCTTCTGCACGGTTTCTATGTCCTTGAAGTAGTTCCTCAGGTGCGCGCAGTCGACCTTCGGATCCATGATTTTGTCGAATGAATAGACGACATCATCGGCCGTCAGCTCTACACCGTCGTGCCACAATATGCCGGGCTGAAACTCAAAGGTATACACGAGGTGATCATCGGACTCCGTCCATGTGCAGGGAATCTGCGGCTCGATCTCGAGCGTCTCGTAGTTCCTCCACAGCATCGTCTCCGTGACGTACCGGTTGACGGTCTCCTCGTAGTAATCGGTTGCCGTTATGGAGTTTAGCGTATCGGGCTCGCTGCCGAGGCGCCTGATCAACCGGTCGCCATGCTCCTCCGGCCCGGGGGAACAGCCCAGGAGAAGACATGCAAGAAAGAGGTATTTCAAACCGTTTCGAGCCATTCTATCGGATAGGCATATTCAAGGAAAATCAGGGTTCATCAGGGAACAGCACGGCAATTGAGCTGAAGTGAATATTCATTATAAGATTTTCCTTCCCTTATCTTCCCTGCCCTTCCTTGATCTTCCGTGATATTCCTTACTCTTCCCTGCTCTTCCCTGAAAAATATTCAAGTATACCGTCAAAAAGTGCTTTAGCTTCCTCTTCGGGCGATGCGGCCCCGCCGCGGGGAAAAAGCGCCTCTACCGCCACCATGCTCGTCTGGACGAGCAGGTAGTCCGCCGCCGCCTCCACGGACATCGACGATGGAGACAGTCCCGCTATAGACGCCGCCAGCCGCTCACCGTTGCTGCTTCCGGGGCAACACCGTATGGAGGGGGATGAAGCCCGGCCTATCGACATATAAACGGACGGGTCGTGCTCCTCTATCGCCCTGAGCTTCCCGGAAGGAGACATCGCCCTCAGCGATAGAATGCACCGGGCTCCTCCCCGCTTCAGCAATCCGCGCAGGTGCTGGGCGGTCTCCAGATTCGCCCGGAAATCGTCGATCTCGGCCAGCGGCTCGCCTGTAAACGTCCCCCTCGGGTCGATGAAAAACTTCCGCCCCAGGAGCAGGCCGTCGTGGAGCGGCACCATGGGAATGAGCAGCGACCGGCCATACACCAGGCCCGCCTCGAGCTTCACCTCCTCGTAGCCGTCCGCGAGCAAGAGCACCTCCTCGTCCGTCCCTATCCTGACCATCGCGTAGCCGTCCCCGTTCGTCTCGCCCCTGTAGGACGAGCCCGCCTCCACGACGCAGCCCGCGACGGCGCCGCCCGTGCCGGAATCAATAACGAAGAGCGCCTTTCCCTCCTCCTCGGTGCCGGCGCCGAAGGAGAAGGTTTTTTCGCCGCTCTCCCACGCGAGACTCACGCCGAAATCGGCCGAATCGGCGACGGCGTAAAATCTCCGGTCCACGGGATCGTACCGCCTGGTCAACTTCCCGCCCCGGATGGAGATATCTATTTCCCCACCGGTGCAATTGCCGAACCTATCGACCAGGTAGGTGCTGAAGCAGACCTCGCGGTTAAGGGGAACCGTGGAAAGAGGATAGCACACCGCGTCCCTTGGTTCGGACTCAACCTTGAAATGGGAGACGCCGCGCCACAGCGCGTTACCACCCATGTTCCTGGCGAATATGGAGATCGTGTGAATACCGGGCGTAAGCGGGAAAGCGGGCCCGCAGTAGACGGCCCCCGGAGCAGGACCGTAGTAAAAAGAGGGGTAGCCGTCGTCCAGCTTGACGTCGATCGTATCCGGGTCTATGTCGCAGCCGACCCTCACCGCGATTGTGGAGACGGGGTCGACCACGAAAGGCTCGAGGTACTCGGCCGTGGGTATTCCCCGGGAGACGTAATCCAGGATGCCGAGAAAAATATAATACGCCTCCCTCTTCCTCGCCTCCGGGTCTTCGAGCAGCCGTTCGACCTCTTCGTCCGTGATGTAAGCCGGCTCGAGAAGAACGCATATGGCGGGATTGTCCCTCATTATCCGGTAATTGCCGGCCCTGATGAAATTTTTCTTTATTCCCGTGCACTCGAGGAGCCGCCTGTGTATGGCCACGGCGAGATCGAGCGAGGCCCCCTCGTTGCCGAGCTTGTAGTAAGTTTCGACCCTGTTAACCCCCGGCGGGCCGCCATTGTGATGGATCGATATGAACAGCAACGGGTTGAAATCCCAGGCCGCCCTGCGCCGGGCCACGAGATCGGAGGCGAGCGGATCGCCCTCCTCTCCCCCGCAGCGGGAATCCCCCTCCCTTGTCATAAAGACATCGGCCCCGCCGGCCCGCAGAAGGGCGCGTAGCTCGATCGCCACGTCCAGGTTGACGTCCTTCTCCAGAAGCCCCCGCGGTCCCGCGGCGCCGCTGAACTCCCCCCCGTGGCCGGGGTCGAGGACCACTCTGAGGCCCGCGAGCGCCTCCGTGTCTGCCGGTCGCGGAGGCATTGTCCCGGAGTAGAGCCCCGGCCGGACAGCCCTGCATCCGGCCAGGGAAACGAGGAGCATCAATGCCAGGAGGCGGCACTTCATCAGAATAGGCGTTAACTGGATAGTTCTTTTTTATCGGCGACATGTAGGGCCCTGTACGACCTGGAGCCCTCTTTCACCTCGACGAGCTGGGCGGTCCCCCCTATGGCGTCCCCTACCACGTACTCGCCGCGCTTCGAACCGTCGTATATGATAACCGGCATGGGGTCTGACCTTTCACCGTCGATTTCCACGCGGTCGAGACCCAGGATGAGCGGCGTGTAAACGCCGTGTGTGTCGTCCACGACGGTCCCGCTGAAGGCAACGCCGTCCTTTATCAGGTCCATCGTGAAATCGAGGAGAGGGATCTCGTCACGGTTCGCGTACTTGAAGAACGAGCAGATCAGGATCCCCTCATTATAAAACCGTATCGGCCAGTGCTTGCCGTACTCCACTACCTCTGTATCCAGGCCCCGCCGCGTGAGCTTTCTTATCCTGGCCACGGTCTCCATGTTCTCCTCGACCGAGCCGTAGAAGATGAGATCGATGTCGTCCTCCTCGAGCTTGCCGTACGAAAGGGAGCCCGTCACTCCCAGCCGCTCCAGCGGGATATCGAGGAGGTCCTGTACTGACGTCACCACCTTCTTGACAAAGGGGTATTTCTCCATCGCGAGCCTGAGCGATACGCGGTCGTCGAAGTAGCCCCTGAACTCCGAGAGGGGGAACTCCACCCTGTACTTCGCGAAGAGAGGCTTAGGCGCGTCGGGGTTCAAACTCGGGTCCGCTTTAAACTGGTTCGCGTACTTCTCGCTGTAGGGAAGGAGTGTCAGGTGTCCGTCCACGAGAGCCTTAACAGTGTTTCCATACTCGCGCCCGAATATCTTCGTGATACCCGGCGAGGTGGGGTAATAGATTATCATGCCCCAGAGGCCCCCCGGGGGATGGCAATAGCCATAGGTAAAAACGAAAGAATCGTCCTTCCTCAGCAGGTAAAGTGAATCCGTAACGGCATCCAGGCCGGAGATGGGCTGGAGAAAATCATCCATCATTTCTTCAAAGCAATCTTTCATGGCAAACTCCTTTTAGGGAGATGGATTATACCGCAGCGCCCACACTCAAACAACCAGAACGTCTTTAAATATGTCCATGCACACGCCTTTGACATACGGGGCCTGTTGCGAGATACTTTAAACTGCGGATAAGAACACGGGCCTGCAAGCAAGGTGAGCCGGGTAAGCAAATTATGAAGAAGAAAAGAAGGCTCATCCTCCTCATCGCCGGCCTCATCATCCTGTTGGCCGCCGCCCTGGAGACCGTCTCAAGGGTCTACCTCTCGAATATAGCACTGCCGATTGTTCGGAGAGAACTATCTTCTGCCACTGGATGCCAGGCTGAAATGGACGATGTCCGCTTCAGCATATTCGGAGGCATCGTTATAAAGGACCTCCACCTGAAAGACGCAGAAGGGATTCCCATCTTTTCATCGGAAGAAGTGCGGATACGACCGTGGATGCTCCCCCTGCTCCTTCTACGCTTCGAGGTCAGGGCGGCGAAGCTTGTACATCCGGTCGTTACCCTCCGGCGAGACGGCGATGGAAGATGGAACCTGGCACGGCTCGTAGCAGACCTGGCGAAACGGAAGGGAGAGGTGGGCGCTCTCCCCTCCCATGTAAAACTCAGAGAGGGACGCGTTGAAGTCCAATACTCGCCCGGGGGCGGTGTTGAGCACGCCGCGGAAAAATTCGATATGGACCTGGGTTTCACGACTAACGGCAAAGCTTCATACCGCGGCTCAGTTCTCATCAGCGTTTCCGAAAGCTCAAGCATCACCGTTAAAGGGACCTACGACCCTGTCGCGCGCCAAAACCTAGTCAAGGCCGTGGGAAACGGCATCAACCTCGCGCCCCACGCAGCCTTCATACGCGAGATAAGCGGCATCCCCCTGGCGGGGACGGCCGGCGAGGTCGATTTCGACATCGACGTGAAAGCCGGCGCGGATGAGGTGACAGGAAATGGAACCGTTACCTGGGAAGGCATACGCATCGATGACAAGTCCGTCAGCTTCAGCGGGGACCTCTCCATGGAGGGGGGTTTCTACACCGATATGGAGCGGGCGCCTATCTACCGGGGGACGGTCAAGGTCTCCTCATCGACATTGAAGCTGGACGTCGTTCCCCGCGAATTCACCGGCGTGGCGGGCCTGATCAACGTATCGGGCGATATGATGAGCTCGACGAATCTCACGGGCATCTATGAAGGTCATCCCGTACGGGCAATGGGAAACATCACCGGCTTCTCGGCGCCCGAGCTCGACCTGAAGGTGGATTCGACGGTCGAGATCAACAGGATCCTCGAGCTGTTCGGCCTCCCCCCCGACATTGCCGATTCAAAGATCTTCTCCGGGATGTCGGAGACGGAGATCTTCATCCGTGGAAAGCTCACCGGCAAGGAGCCGCTGCTGCTGACAGGGGGCTTCAAGGTGAGCGAAGGCTCCGTCGCGCTGAAAGAATTGCCCGCCATACAGGATATCAGCGGGACTGCCTACATCATAGCGGACGAGGTGGTGATCAGGAACGCGCAGGGGCGCATCGGAGAAGAGTCCGTGTCGATCAAGGGGGACATAACCATGGCCGCGGAGCCAGGGCTGGACATTACCATCTCGTCACCCGAATCGTTGATATCCTTGAAGGGGACAATAGTGAAAGACGCACTGCGCCTGGAGTCTCTCTCGGGCAACTTCGGAACATCCACCTTCGCAATCAGCGGTCTGGTCAGGGACTTCGCCGACCCCTACCTGGACCTCACCTACAACGGCAACGCGAACCTCGACCGGCTCCGGAAAATGATTCCCGAGGGCTCCGCGCCGAAGCCGTTATTCGGAATAGACCTCATCCCCAAAGGCAACGTCAGCCTCCACGGGACGATAGAAGGGGCGGCTTTCCAGCCTGAAAAACTCGCATTCGATCTCGAGGGGTCGAGCAACAGCCTCGAACTGGCGAAATGGTTCATCAACAGCGTCAGCTTCTCCGCGAATATGAAAGACGGGTTTATCACAGTCGACAATTTCACCGGCATTATCAATCAGGGGACGATTACCGCGAACGGCACTATCGACACCAGCGGGGAGAAGATACGTATTTCACTCGCCGGCTCGGGACAGGGTATTAACTTCAAGGGAAAGATGCCGGAGGACTCGAAAGAGCAGACATACGGAACGTTGACGGGGGATATCAACGTGAAGGGTTTTCCCTCCGATCCTTCATCTCTTTCGGGCGACGGGAAGATCCTGATAGAGAGGGGAAAGATCTGGCAGCTCAACTTCTTCAAGGGCCTCCAGAACATCCTGGGCGTCGTTCACCCGAATATCGGCAGCATCGTCTTCGACCGGATCAGCGGGACATTCTCCCTGGAAAACAGCTTTATCGATAGTACGGACCTTACCCTCGACAGCTCCTCCATCAAACTCTACACAAAGGGGAGGGTGGGCCTTGACGGGACGCTCGACTGCGTAATGGACGTCCAGCTCTTCAACACGCGTGGGAACCTGATCAAGAAAGTGACCGGCACGATCATGAACATCTCGGGCCAACTGGTCGGTGTGAAGCTGACAGGCACCATCAAGGACCCGGATTGGAGGCCCGTCATGCTCCCTTTCTTCAAGGAGATAGAAAAAACGGGCCGCAGAGGAGGCAGATTTCTCAAGAAGGCACTGCCCAGCAAATCAGAGTAATAAAAAGGGGACAGGCTGCTTTTTTCGAAGAAAGCAGCCTGTCCCCTTTTTATTAAAACTCCGCGTCCAGGTGCCTCTCGAGCTTGAAGAGACGGCAGAGGTAGAAGAGGAGCGCCATCATCAGGTACCCGTAGAACCACGGCGAGCCGGGATAGAACCCGATCTGCCCCATGTGGATGAAACCTGTCAGTGTGAGAAGGGCGCACCCGAGCGCGAAGTAAACAGCCCTCAAGTATTTGCCGTCGATCATGAAGACAGTCATGGCCCCCCACATGAGGCCGGTTATGATCGAGCCATTGGACAAAGCGCACTGGCCGCTCAGGTGGATTCCTTGATCGCTCCGGAACGCGGCGACAAGGTCCTTCGGTATGTTCTTGCTTGAAAGCCTCGTGAGAACGGCCCCAAGCGTCTCGGGCGCCGTACCGCCCGCCAAGCCGCTCCCGCAAATACCCTGCAGGTAGACGCCCGTCTGCTGGGCCGCGCCGCTCAGCTTCTTGTAGAGAATGTCCGATATATGCGGGATTATGGCCACGGCGACGGCCATGGCGTGGCGGGCGGGCGTGGCCGTGAAAGCCTGGGCGGTTATAACAATACCGACGAAGACGAGCATGGGTGCGACGGCGGCGCCGGGGATAGCGTTATTGAAGAAGGCCACGAGGCCGAAAAGACTCCCGACGAAGAAAACCGTTCCGACGCCCAGGGCGTAACCGCACCTGGCGCCCAGCCTCTTGTACGCCGGATGGCCTATATAAACCGTCGTGGGGAAGGGAGCGCCGCAGATGGCGCCCGCCATCGTGCCCACCCCGTCCATTATCTGGCAGGTCCTGACGTTGTACTTGTCGCCGGCGGCCTCCGCCGATTCCACGTTGTTCATCGTCTCGATGAAGTTATAGATCTCTATGGGGAGGACGACGGCGAGAACGCTCGGAAGATACTTCAGCCCGGAGATTAGGTCGTCGACAAGTGGGACCGGGCAATAGAAGCCGACACCGGCGAACCAATCAGGCATCGGCTTGTACCCCGTGAGGATCATGATCAGGCTCATGCCCGTTCCAACCAGGATGGCCGCGAGACCTGCCGGGAAATTCTTCGGCAGCTTTATTCCGGCGACCAGGCCTATGAATATGATTATGAGGGCAGGGAAGCCGATGAGGGGGTTCTCGAAAATAATCGCCATGGGCACCGTTGCTATCCAGACAATCGCGATGCCGGCCAGAGTCCCGAGCATGCCCGCCCTCGGCGTGACCCTCTTGAGCGCCGGGCCGAAAACGCTCCCAAGGGCCTCGATAATGCCGCCGACGAACGCCGCGGCCATGCCCGCCTGCCAGGCCACGATGGGGTCGCCCGTCTTCCAGTATATGGGTCCGATGATACCGAAGAGATAGACGAACATAACCGGCGTGCTGAGACCGTAGGGAAGCGCGGTCACATCGGACCTCTTCTCCCTCCTCGCGAGCCTCATGGCTATCCAGGCATAAAAGGAGAGCCCCACTATCAGGGCAACTCCCAGGCCGGGGAGTATCCGCCCGTACACGACCCACTTCGGCATCTTGAAGACGTAGAGGCAGACGCCTGAAATAATCACCATATTGGCGAGGTTATCGGCGAAGAGCGCCCAGAAAGCGTTCAGGTCCCCCCGTGAAAACATCAGATTCTTCCTCATCATTCCCCTTCCCTATGGATACTTCCTCAACGCAAAGAAAAACAACTATGTAGTTGTACTTTTAAATCCGTCTAATCTGTTTAATCCGCGGTTCCAATTTATTCTTTTCACCGCAAAGATTATAAAAACATTGACTGGGACGCAGATCTTCGCAGATTTATTTCCTTCCCCATCCAATAATCTTAATGATCTGCGTACTATTTTTTTCTCTCCGTCTCTCTGCGGTTCCATCCTATTTCCACTTTGAACTTTCAATCTTCAATCTTCAATCTACAATCTACCACCGCTTCCTCCCCCGGCGGCGAGCACACGGATGCCCCCGCCTCGGGGCACCCCCGCGGCGCTGCCACCATCCAGACGCCCACGATGATCAGGATATATCCGGCCCACTGGATAAAGGATATCCTCTCGGAGAAGAAGAGCCAGCAGTAGGTCGTCACGACGAGCAGCCCCAGGCTCGTCATGACCGGATATGCGACGGAGAGGTTCATCTTCGACAGGACCAGGCTGTAAAGGGCAAGCGTCACGGCGAAGGATATCACGCCGCATATAAGGAAAGGGTTGATAAACATGCCCAGCCCGATATCGATAAAGGGCCTGCCTGCGAGGCTCCCCATGTGGCGCATCCCCGCCTTGATCAGGATATTCGCCGCCGCGTTAAGGATGATCGCCGCCGCTAGAAGTATATACAGCATAAAGCCCCCCTCTCGTTAAGCACTTATCCCGGCTTCGCCGGGGACTTTTGCCACTAAGACACCAAGGCACAAAGGTATGGAAATATGGAAACAAGGTAATATGAAAATAAAGTTCAGCCATTGTTTACCAGTCAGTTATTTCCATACTTTTTTTCGTGTCTTCGTGCCTTTGTGGCCAGTCTAAATAACAAATTCCTATACGATCAAGTTTTATGAGTTAGATGAGTTTTTAAATTAGTATTTATGCATATGCCTATTAGTATTTTCCTTCCGGGATAGATGCCACCGCCTCTATCTCCACCAGGACCCCTTTGGGCAGCCCGGCGACGCCGACGGTGGAGCGTGCAGGGGGATCGTCGCCGAAGAACCTCGCGTAGACCTCGTTCATCTTTCCGAAGAGGGAGAGGTCCGTCATGTAAACGGTGGTCTTCACCACGTCTGACGGCCCCAGCCCGCCGGCCTCAAGAACGGCGCCGAGGTTGCGCAGCGACTGCTTCGTCTGTTCGACGATACCCCCCACCACCACGTTCCCCTCGCCGTCTATGGGAATCTGGCCCGAGGTAAAGACAAGACTCCCGGTCCTGACCGCGTGGCTATACGGCCCCACCGCGGGAGCCAGCTTCTCCGATTTTATTATCTTTTTCATTTCTCCTCCTCGTTTGTCAGTACATTAAAATTGGTTATTGGTTTGTATCCTGCACCCTGTTTCTTTTTCTGTTTTCACGTTACACGTAACACGTTCCACGTTCTTTCCTGTTTCCATATTTCCATTTTATGTTATCCGATATCTAAGATTTTGCCCGGATTAAGGATGTTACCGGGATCGAGCATCTTCTTAAGCCCCTTCATGAACTCGATGTACGCGGGATCTACCGAACGCTGGAGGTACGCCCTCTTCGTGACGCCTATGCCGTGCTCGCCGGATATCTTCCCCCCGAGGGAAACGACCAGTTCAAAAAGCTCCCCGATGGCCAGCCTTACAGCGGAACGGATCGCTTCATCGTCCCGCCCCTCCTTCAGGAAGTTGACGTGTATGTTGCCGTCGCCCAGGTGGCCGAACGCCGTATATGGGACATCAAGCCGGCCGCATATAGAGCGGAGGCCTGCAAGCAGCGCGGAAATGGCGCTCCTGGGAACGACCACGTCCTCGTTGGAGACGATTCCCGCTACATGGGCCAGGGCGTCGTGGACGGACGAGCGTGCCTCCCATAACCTCTCGC
>JAVCDC010000133.1 GCA_030765135.1 Candidatus Tritonobacter lacicola
CCCCGAAGGCTATTATCGAGGAGTTTATCAGACAAAGAAATATACTATCGAGCAATTCTCTCGCTATTTCAACATACTTGAATATATTGAAAGAGGGGCAAATAATTGCCAGGATCTTATTATCATGAGGAAGAGGCTCATTTAGCTCTTACTGGCATGGTAGGCCATAACTTTAATCTTTCCCCTGAATAGGACCCCAAAGTATTTTTCATTCATTACTTATTGATCATAAAACTCAGGTTAATATCTGATATAGCAGCCCTACTTCATTCTCCCTTTATTGAAAAAATTGGATTTAAAAGGAGCCAGCGATTGTGCCTAATTGCATTATGAATCTTTTATGAAAAAGGAAGAAGACAGCGCCATAAATGAGGCGAGCACGTATTGGACAAGGACGTTCTCCCAGTTAAGAGCTTCTCCATCCATCATTAAGGTATGGTGGGCGTTGCCATTTATTCATTTTTGGGAGAGTGAGAGGATCACGGGTTGTCCGGGCTCTGACAAATGGTCATGGTTTAAGGATAACTATGTCCCGCGGACGTTGGACCGCGGTCTCGTCCTGGGTTGTGCCGACGGGTTGATCGAGAGGCAACTTTATCAGATGGGTTTTTGTAATTATTTTGACAGCTTCGATATTACGGGAGAACTCCTGGGGGAAGCACGGAAAAAGGGGAATGAACTTGCGCAGGGCCATTTCCGATACCGCCTTGCAGACCTGAATAAATTCGAATTTCCAGAGCAAAATGCTTATCAGCTTGTCATCGCTCATTATGTATTTCACCATATCCAAAACCTGGAGTTCCTTTTTGAGAATATAAAAAGAGCTTTGCAGCCTGGAGGGTTGATTCTCCTAGATGAATACATCGGGCCGAATCGATTTGCAATGGACGAAAAGACGTATCGTGTGGCAAAGGATGTTTACGATTCCCTGCCTCTCAGGTATAGGCGAAGGCTTCCAGATAATCGTTTGAAGAGGGTAGGGAAGCAACTGCTGCACCGGCTCCCTTACAGTCGCTTTAAGTATTATGCCAAGGAATTTGCAGTAGCTGACCCCAGCGAAGTGGCGCGCACAGATCCATCGGAGGCTGTTAGATCCGAAGATATCGTCCCCCTGATTAAAAAGAACTTTGAGGTTCTATTTTCCGCCTACTGGGGAGCTACAATCTTCCCCACCATATACGCATTAATTGCCGATAATATCGATATATCAAGGGAAGAGGACATGAATATTCTTCGCTATATATGGGACAAGGATAAAGAGAAGATTGAAGCGGGAGAAATCCCTTCTTACTGCGTATGGATGGTTTTAAAAAACAGAAAATAGAATTGTTTTTAAAAGGCTAGTGATAATCCTCCGTGGAAGCACTGGGCGTCTTTGGACCCAGGATGTCTTTGCTCACTTTATTTTTGATGAGTAGGGGATCTCTGCGCCTCATCTTAAGTATCTTATTGAGTTAGCGCTAGTTATAGTATATATCCACAGTTGTTTCCGCAATTAAGGGCTTGTTATAATAACTGGGACTGTTGTATCATTAAGTAAGCCTTCAAAGAGGAGAAACGGGTGTGTTAGGCGTCAATTTGAAGCAGCGCGTCTTGAAGTGGAAGTATCCCAATTTCCACTGGGTTATGTCCTGGTGCATAACCAAGGTCTGTAATTTGCGGTGTACATATTGCCATTATTCATATAGCCCGGACTACAGGCATCCCGATTTCGAGGCGCGAATCAGGACACTCCTGGAGGTCAAACCGAAACATATCTGTATAAACGGGGGTGAGCCGCTGACGATCCCCACTATTGTCGATATCCTGAAACGTTTGAGGGAGGGGCTCGGGGAGCACATGCAGTTGGAATTTAATACCAACGGCACACTCAGTAAAATGTTTCATCAAATTTTACCCTATGTGAACGGCGTTTGTTTAAGCATAGACGGGGTAGGGGAGTTCAACAAAATCTACAGGGGTGTTGATGGTGATAAGTTGCTGGATACTCTCCAGGAAATCGTTCGCTACACGCCCCCGCCGGAACAAAACTTCTACATAATGGTCGTTCCCGTTGCCACCGCGGAAACCTACCCGGGACTCCCTAAACTTATCGAGCGCGTCCAGGAGATCTGGAAGAACGGGAATGTTCCCAACATTCGATTGGATATCAAGGTGGTGTTTCCAAGCACACATCCCCTGAGCATCACAAGCAAGAAAGACGTGTGGGACGACTTCATTCACAGGAGCATAGAATGGCATGAGCGATACGACCTTCCAGTCACCGTGAGGGGCCTTGCCCCGGCCAGTCACCTGACGTTGACAGGAGACAAACGGGTCAGTCACTGCATCAGGCAATATTTTAACGCCATCCTCGAGGAGGACGGCCACATTACGTATTGCAAGCCGGAGCGCTATTACGATTATTTCAAGGAATGTTTCTTGCAGGGAGACTTCCGGGAGAAAGCAAGAAGCTCCGCGCGTGCAATTAACACGCTTTTAATAAACCGATTTGATGCTGACTGCTATTTCCCGTGTGACCATGGAGAGTTTTTGGATGACATCCTGGATTCCTCGCAGGCAAGTACAATGGCGGTTAAGGCGAGGAAAGAGGGAGTGATTTTGAGCAGAGACGATCTGGAGGATGCGTGTACATTTATCAACGAGCATTTTCCCGGGAACATAGCCATGGATTTCGAAAATCTCGTGTGGCAGAACGGGAGGCCTTTTTATTCTTCGGAAGTGAAGAGAGACGAAAAAGCGCCGGTAAAAGAGTAAGCATGTTTCGGCACATAGCTGAGATACATCCGGTTATAATAAAAGACCCTTCTTGATCAGATTCATCATTCCCTGAATCCTGCGTTGATATTATTAGCTGCCTATATTGCCCGATGAGCTGGAAGAAAATATCATGTCGAAGGTTTTAGCAATTGGCGGTGCGTTGCCTGAATTTGCTGCCGAGAGGCGGCTTGTCGCCGCTTCCTACCGCATGGAGCAGTTTATTAAACCGCTCATACAGGACGGGCATGACATAGTGGTCTGCGGGAGAAATATCTACGATCCCCGCGAGGGATCGCACGTATCGAGAAAAGAACACCTTGTTCATTACCAGCTTGATCGTGACGAAAGAAAGTTCCATAGAAAGGTACAATCTGTTCATGATGAATTCATGCCTGACTGCGTTATAGGTGTAGGGCGCGTGGGAGCTATTACAGCCGCTAAGCTGAAAATCAAGGCTCCATTGTGGATCGATTATTTTGGAAGCTCCATGTGCGAGGCACAGTCAAAGTCCTACGTCTTCGATGATAACCAGTGGGCCCCAAAAATCTGGGAGGAGGATGAACCGGCTCTTGAGAGAGGGGATGTTTTTTCAACGTGCGGTCGATTCCAGGAGCATTTCCTCACAGGCGCCCTCAGTGTACTGGGAAGATTGAACAAGAACAGCTTTGGCTACCGATTCGTATATGCCATACCTCCTGCAATCTCGGATGATGCCGTGGTTCACACGAGCGTTAAAAAGCTGCTGAGGGGCAGCTGCATTAATGAAGACGACTTTGCCATACTGTGGTGCGGGGGATACAACGTATGGACTGATATCGATACTCTTTTCCAGGCGCTTGAGAAGGCGTTCTCTGAAAACGACAGGATAAAGTTCGTTTCCCTGGGGGGAGGGATAGAGAATTACGATGAGCGTACGTATCCCCGGTTTTTGCGGCTGGCTGCTCGATCAAAATTCAGGGACCGTTTCAAGCTTCTGGGCTGGCGCAGTTACGCTGAGGCTGTCCAGGCTTATTCCGAGTGCGACCTGGGAATAAGCCTGGATAAATATCATTACGAGCCTGTGTACGGCACGAGGACGCGAATAGTCGAGATGATCCAGCACCGTCTCCCGGCCATTACCTCCCTCGCGTGCGAGCTGAGCTACGTGCTCAGGGATCATGATCTGGCATTGACCTTCAACATCGGTGATGCCCGCACTCTTGCCGAGGAGATTGTCGAGTTCTCCAGGAAATCCAGGGACGAGCGTGACTCCCTCGCTCAGAGGGCGTACACGTTCTTCCGAAGCAACTACACGTATACAAAAACGACGGAACCTCTGAGGGACTGGGCGAGAAAGCCGGTTTGCGCCCCCGACAAAGATGCGAGCAAGCGCCCGGTGCTGCTTTTGCGGTCGAACCGCGAGTACCTACGACGTTTATTCGAAGAAATGCCCGAGGACAACATCGCTCTGAAGCGTCTCGTCAAGAACAAGGCGAAAGCCAAGCTCAGGAAGCTTTTCAGGCTCAAGCCCTAAAGATAGTCCAGGGGACCTTCCTGACAGGTTATTCCCATGCGCATTCTCAATGTAATAACACAGTACTGGCCGTACAGAGGAGGCGCGCCCAACTATGTAAAAGAGATGTCTGAGCGGTTCGTGAGGGATGGAAACGAGGTCACCGTGTATACAACCAATGCATGGGACCTCGACTACCTCTTTTTTCCCGATCGAAAAAGCATCGACGCTGGTAGTGAGGTTATTAATGGAGTGCGGGTGAACCGCTATCCTGTACGGCATCTGCCGGCCGGAGGCTTTGTGAGGAAGATTATGCGGCACCTTCCCTCCAGGGCTGCGCGATTCCTCTTCCGTTTCCCTTCTGCAATCCTCCCCGAAATGTGGCGCGATCTTCTTGTGCGCGCGCGGGATTTTGACCTCATCCACGCGGCCCCGAGCCCCTTTTACTCGCTCCTGTATCCGGCCTTCTTCTCGGCGCGGCTGTTGGGCGTGCCTTTTTGCATTACACCGTTTGTCCATGTCGGTACTCCCCGCGGGGATTCGCAGTTGGCAATGCATACCGAGCCGGATCAACTCGCAGTGCTCAGGGCGAGCGCCCTGGTTATCGTGCAATCCCGGGCAGAGAAGAAAGCACTGGTGGAGAGGGGGGTTGCGGCGGGAAAGGTCGAGGTACTCGGCATGGGGGTTAATCCGGATGATATCGCGGGAGGGAGCGTGGAGCGCTTTCGGAAAAAGCATAATATCGGAGCTGATGAGCGGATCGTCTCGTACGTTGGCGCCCTGATATATGATAAGGGGGCCTTTCACGCCCTCGACGCAGTGGGAAGACTGAGGCGGAGGGGAGATACAATCCGCCTGGTGATGGCGGGGCACCCCTCTATTGAGTTCCAGGAATATCTTGGGCGCCAACCGCGCCAGGTGAAAGAAGGGTGTATCCTCCTGGGCAATGTGGGAGGCGAGGACAAGCTGGATTTATTCGCTGCGTGCGATGTTCTCGTCCTGCCGTCGAGGGGCGATAGCTACGGGATTGTTTATCTGGAGGCATGGCTGGCGGGGAAGCCAGTCATTGGATCGTACGCCGGGGGCGTTCCCGAGGTCATTGCCGATGGTGAAGACGGATTCCTCGTACCGTTCGGGGACGATCACATGCTCGGTGAATATATTCGTATCCTGCTGCAGAACGATGAGTTAAGCCGCAGGATGGGAGAAAAGGGGCGAAAGAAAGTTCTCGATAGCTGTACATGGGATCAACGCTATGAGAAAGTGAAACAGTGGTTTAAGAGTACAGTGGACGTATGAAAAAGCAACGCAATGGAGAAGCTCCTCTCGTAGGGGTTGTTGTTTTGAACTATAACGGAATCGCGCATGTGGAAGATTGTTTTTCATCGTTGATGAAAATGAATTATCAGACCGCTGAATTTGTGATGGTTGACAATGCTTCAAGCGATGGCAGTCAGGATTATGTAAGGAGACGATGGCTGAACGTCCATGTTATTCAGAACAAACGTAATTTACACTTCGCCAGGGCAATGAACGTGGGGATGAGTTACTTCTTAGGGAAGGGAGTAGATTACATTGCTATATTAAACGCTGATGTTGAGGTGGAGCCTTCATGGTTGTTTGAAATGGTCAAGGTAATGGAAAGCTGCTCGAATACCGGTGCGGTTGCTTCCCTCATGATGTATTACCATAACAGGAAAATAATAAATGGATTGGGCGTAAGCTTTAATCCCATGGCTTATGCATGGGACCGGCATCAGGGGAAGATATTCAGACAATCAATGGGGCAGCCAGAAGAAGTATTTTCCTTCTGTGGAGGAGCAGCATTGCTTAATGTAGAGGCACTCCGACAGGTGGGATTTTTTGATCCATGGCATAAGAGCTTTTTAGAAGATGTTGATCTTTGCATCAGGATGCGTGCTCATGGATGGAGGATTTACACTGCTCCATCAGCAGTGATCTACCACAAGTTCTCCGCTTCATTTAAGCACTGTTCACCATTGAAGAATTATTTTATATTGCGCAACCGTTTAAAGATTGCGCTGCAGTATTTTTCAAAGAGGGAACTGCTACCGATTGCGATCAGGAAGATTGTCGCAAAGGAAGTGAGAATAACGCATCACTTGCTTTCCCGACATGAATGGTACAGGGCAATGTTGCAAGTAAGAGCATTTGTCGATGCCCTGTTGGCATTTCCAAAGATTCTAAGGTGGCGAATAGCCAATATATCAAAGTATAAAGGTTCATGCTCCAGGTTGCTGGAGCCCAGTTATGAACCGAGCATCCTTCCATATTTCTCATGGGATTACGAACGCGCTGATAGGGCCGAGATACAGGAAGATCGCATTATCATGGGGGTGAGCGATAGACTTCTCGGTGACGGCTGGTATCCACTGGACTTATCTCCGCCCCAGTGCCGCTGGATGACGGTGGAGGCCGACTGTTTTCTGCGTGCAGAACAGGGTATCCCGGGCATCGTACAGATCCACGTGCGCCAGCCCTTCAGGCTGCGCCGCGCGCAGCGTCTCGATGTCTTTATGGATGGCGTGAGGATAGGGTCTGCTGTTATTAGACCCGGTGACTGGCGGACGCTGCATTTCGGCTGTGTTCCCTCAAAGGATGTGGCGCGCCTCGCCTTCAGGCTCGATCGTGTGCTCCCGGTGGACGTGGACAAGGGGCGTCCGGACTTGGGGCTGCAGTTCAACGAGATAAGCCTTTTGCGGGATGGATCGCCTTTTCTGAGGGCAGCGGATTATCCCGGGGCGACTGCCGCCCCCTCCTCTTAAGGCTATTTACGGGAACGGGTTAACTTCCTGAGCATTCCATAGATACGGTAAGGCAGTGAGCTTTTTAAGCGGATTTCCAGCTTCTCCAGCTCGACGATCCGGTAATATTTTTCCTGGTTCTTGCGATTCAGGGTTTCGATGAGCTCGTCCCTTTTCTTCAATTCCTTGTGCTGTTCCTGGGCCGCCCCGGCCTGTTTCTGTATCTCCATGTGTTGTTTCTGAAGATCCCCGTTAAGTCGCTCGATCACCCGATCCCTTTTATGAATCTCTCTCTCTTTCTCCATGAGCGACTGGTCCCTGCTGCGAATTTCCCGATCCATGCGATCTTCAAGCGCGAGCACGGTCTTCATCAGGCGGTCCTTTTCGATGTCGGACCAGTTCTTCAAGCGGTTCTCCAGACTGATTAAACCCTTCAACTCATGCTTCGTTTCCAACCCACCCTGCAAGCCTGCGTAGAAACAGTAATCGAGCACGGCCTGGTAGAACCGATACCTGATCTCCGGGCTGCTGACCCTCGGCACGCGGAGGAGCGCCAGGAGCTCCGGATGCTTCTTATACAGCAGTGCGGCGGCCTTTCCACACCTGACCTGGCGCTTTATGTAATCCTTAAGCTCTGTCTCGTGGTCGTGGTAGGCGATGGCCCGGGAATTGTAAACGATCCTCAGCCCGCTCTTCCATATCCTGTATCCGAGCTCGACGTCTTCGTAGACCGCTTTCGTGAACTCCTCGTCGAAAGCCCCTGCTTTTTCGATATATTCTTTGGACATGGATATGTTGGAAGTATAGAAGTAGTAGAAGGGGACGTCCTCTGCCAGTTTCTTTATCCGGGGGTAACTGAATTGGGTGTCCATGGCCAGGAATTTCATGAACGGGGTTAACTTGAGGTCCTGATGCCAGTCGATATGGCCGAGCACCGCGATTGCCTCTTTTCGCCTGTGCATACGAAGGTGCTCACGCAGGAGGTTTTTATCCGGTATGCAGTCGTCGCCCGCAAAGAGGATGATGGGACCCCCGGCGCTCTCTATGCCGAGGTTCCTGGCTTTTGCCGGCCCCCTCTTGGGCTGGGAGAAGTGCCTGAGGTTGGCTATCTTTTCCGAGGCGTTTTCCAGGAGTTCCCTCGTCCCGTCAGTCGATCCGTCGTCGATGACGATTATCTCGTAGTGCTCCCGCGGAAGTGATTGATTTGCGTAGGCCTCGAGGCACTTCTCGAGCATGCCCTTCCTGTCGCGGGTCGGCATTACGACGCTTATGTAATCATTGCTGTCGGTCATAACTTTTCCTCGCGGCTAAGTATAGAACAGGGAAAACATTTTTACAATGCATCCCGGCGTTATTATCCGGAAGTACGGTGCCGGCGCCTGGGGGTGACTGTTGCTCGCGACCCTGGCGCTTGAGGAGGGGCTCCTAAATGTAGCCGAGGGCCCTGAGCTTTTCCTTGAGCTCTTCGGGGATCTCTCTTTCTTGCGCGGGTTCGCTCGGCTTCATCCGATTGCGGATTTCCTTGTTCTCCTCCGTTTTTTTGTGTAAAATTAAGGAGAGATTGCGGAATATTTTCTCTATGGAATGGTCGTTACTATTTGCCAGGTTTTGCTTCTCTTTTCTGTCTTTTCTGAGATCGTAGAGTTCGTAAGAATCATGAGCCCGGTCGTAAATGAGCTTCCACCCGTCCTTGATCACGCCGGTGAAGTCTCTTTCGTCGAGTTGCTCTTCAACTAAAAGCACCCCCTCCTTCGCCCTCTTGCCCAGCATCATCGGTAGGAGGCTGACACCCTGAAAATGAGCTGGGGGGCGAATTCCTACGATATCGAGAACGGTCGGCAGGATATCTATGGTTGAGACGTAATTGCTAATTCGTTTTCCACCCTTTATTCCAGGGCAACGGATGATCAGGGGGATGTGCAGCTGCTCCTGGTAAATATCTTCTCCATGACCTCGGTTGTCATGATCCCATAGGCCCTCCCCGTGGTCCGCCGTGAGAATGATAAGCGTATTCTCGTAGAGGTTGAATTCATGGAGAAAGCCCATTAGCCTGCCGATATGCTTATCGGTGTACGCGATCTCTGCGTCGTAAAGGTCCTTTACATAGTTGCACTCCTCCATAATCCCCGGGATCTCCTGGCCATCTTCGGAGAGTCGGCGGTTCCAATCAATTTCTTTAAGCTGCTCCAGTGAGCCGTTGTTTTTGCCTTTGTAGGATTTATTGAATTGGAACTCTTCATCGGTAAAGTATGGGGCATGAGGATCTATATAGAGAAGATACAAGAAAAAGGGTCTCTCGGTCGGGTTATCATAGACCCATGCCTTTCCCCTGTCGGTTATGGAGGATGCCGGTGACTGTAGCTTCTCTCCCTTGTAGCCTCTGGTCATAGGTGCATGGTTAAAAAAATCGAAGCCTTGATCGAAATTCCAGAATTTTCCCGCATTGCCATTGGAGTTAAACCCTACTGTGGCATAGCCATGTTCCTTGAGTATTTCCTGAATTGTTAGATATTTATCATCCAGCTCGCCCATCCTCCCAACCGCTCCATGGGAGGATGGGTACATCGAGGTCATGATGGAAGCGATGGAGGGCCTTGTCCACGAAGCGGGAGCGATGGCATTTTTGAAAAGAATCCCGTCCTCGGCCAGCTTTGCTATGTTCTTAGCGGTATTCCTGGAATAGCCGTACGTTTCAAGGTGGTCAGCTCTCAGGGTGTCGACAACGATGAGAATTACGTTCAGCCTTTGGGGGGTGAGTCGTTCCGTTGTTAAGTAACAGAAAAGCGTGGCGGCAACGATGAGGGCGGCAAGGACGATCCCATAAGCCAAAATGCCGGATTTAGTGACCCTCATGGGCTGTCTTGTGTGACCATTTGATAGAGGCCTATAAACACCCGCCCGGGCGATGGGTTGATTTTCTTCTTACGCGATCTCATAGATAAAATGTTCTTTCTGCCCCGGGCTATTGGCGCGCCGTGATCTTTACATTGGACTGAAGGCAATTCGCGTACCTGAAGTACAGCGAGAAGAATATACCGGCTGTTTATTCCCGAGCCGGCTTACTCGGTTCCAACCTCTTCGGGAACGAGGAGCACGACTCTCTCTATGCCCTCTATCTCCTTCAGTTCGCCGACCAGGTCCGCCGCCCGCATTTTCCCCCGAAGTTTCACGTGCTGGGCGACCTCGACGCTCTGTCCCTGCCTGAGTGAGCGGACACTCACCAGGCGCACAGTGCCGCAGTATTTATCGAATATCTCTTTATATACGGGGTTGTCCTGGAGGTCCGCCTCCACTCGGTAGCGAAGGAGGTGGTAGTGACGTTCCTTGCTCCCGTAGTCAAGCCAGTACAGGCCGAGGATAACCGCGCAGCCGAAGAGGGCCCCGATGCCGCCCACGAGGTAGCTGCCCGATCCCGCGGCCATGCCCACGGCCAGGGCGAAGAATACGAACGCTATATCCCGCGTATCCTTGACCACCGTTCTGAAACGGATGATGGAGAGCGCCCCCACGAGACTGAACGCGCGAGCGATGTTGCTCCCGATCACCATCATCACGATCGATATTATGAACGTGAGAAGAACGAGTGTCTGGACAAAGGATTGCGAGTACGAGATGCCCTTATGCGTGTATCGATATACGATGGAGATGAGTATTCCCAGCAGGAACGCAATGGCGACGTTCAGGAGTATATCCGGCCATGTGGTGAATGCCGGCGGGGGTAGTAAGTTCTGCAACATGTTGTTATCCTCCTTTTAAAGAACTTAGCTCATTTCCTGCCTCCGGCAGGCATTCGCTAACTTCTTTTTGGCTCCGACTTCGTCGGAGCTTGCTAATCCGTTGTTTTATATTTACATGTTTCCATATCTTTTGGGGCCAATCTTTAATCCGTGTTAATTTGCGTTAATCCGTGGATTCTATTTTTCTGTTTATCCGCGGATTTCACGGATTTTCGCGGATTGAGTTTCGCGCTGTGCCCATTTTATCACCTTGTCTGTTCAAACCAGATCGCATGCCCGCACGCTGCCGCAGTACTTCGATATCGGCTCGTGGCTGAGGTTGAGCTCCTGAACGATCTCCCTCAGGAACCGCGGCATGAGGCCGTCGAATTTCAGCTCGAGTATTATACTATCTTCCCCGGTTACCTCCATCCAATTGGTAAATTCAGGGTAGAGTACGGCGCCGGCGCAGGAAGCCGCCCGCACGTTGCGGTCGAACGTCACCCTGATTTTAGGCACGGAGATTCCAATGTGAGCTTCCCGCTCGTACTCTATTAAGATCCGCGGTATCAGACTGAAGTGGTCAGTTAAAAAGTAAAAGTTCCTCAAGAACAGGCTATCCGGTCCCTCCATATTCACGTCACCCTCAAGTACCCGCGAAATGGTCCCCTCCCGAACGATGTGCCGTATTTTGAACACTGCGCTGTTGTTTTTCTTTTTAATCTCAAGGAAACAATTATCCTCGTCTTTGCCGTAGGAGCGGATCCTGAGCTTGCGCCGCACCCTCAGGCCGTCGAGATTTTCGTAATATGAGTCCCAGAGATTGTTGTCCAGGTAGAGGGAGCGTATGGTGTACTGGTTGTCCTCCTTCTTTATTGAGTGAGGGTCGAGCTCCATGTATGGCTCGAGCATGCCGCAGATCGCCTCGTAGAGCTCCTGGTTGATATAGAACTTGAGCTCGTATCGCTCGAACTCCAGTTCCGGAATCATTATCATATAAATTGGCTCACTTCGTTCGCAAATTTATTAATGCTCCGCCTTTGCCGGAGCTGCTTTTTTTATCGACGGAAAAAGCTGGGCGGGGCCGAGAGGAACGCTCAATGGTTTTGCCAAGCCGATGGGGTATGTATCCCCTGAGAGGCCGAGCAGCTCTTGTGCTCCCTGCCCGGGGTCGGTCCCCGCCGCGGATAGGGGCGAGCCCTTCTTCAGGATGTAATTGCTTTTGCCCGGATCGACGAATTCGGGGCGGATTTCGCGGTTGCCCTCTCCGGGCGCCCCTTTCTCGATCGAGCAGTGCTCCGCCCGGTACTCCGAGACGGTGTCTTTTTCTATGGGCTTTTTCCCTCCCCATACGATGGTGTTCATGATACGGGCCATGCCCCCTGCCTGATATTTCGCTTTCTTTCTGTAGAGGCCGATGCCGGTCTTGTTGTTCCACAGTACGTTGTTCGCTATCAGCGGGTCGGACATGTCTTTCAAGGCGATGCCGATGGTGCAGTCACGGACCACGTTGTTGAGGACCAGGGGACGGGATTCCTCGCCGACCGAGATACCCTTGTCGCCGCAGGATGAGATCAGGTTCCCGATGATGAGGGGGGCAGCAGTCCCGCAGTCTATGCCGTCATTGCCGGTGTCCACGATGTTGATATCGGCGATAACCCCTTCGCAATAATCGTAGTCTATTGCGTCGGCGGCGTTCCCGGTGAAGATGCACCGTACCGTGTCGCCGTCGGCGTACTTGCAGTTGATCGCGTCATCCCCGCGGTTCTTCCTGAAAAGCGAGTCGCTCACTGCTACCGTCGCGTGGTACGCGGACAGTGCACCCGAGAAGTAGCACCCGTGGATGCGGGCTTCTCCCCCGTACTCTATGATGCAGTGTTCGAGGATGCTCCCGTTCGCGCCCGGCCGGCACAGGGCTATTACACCCCAGCCTTGCTGTGTGTCGTCGGCGGTGAAGCGGACCGGCTTCCCGCCGGTTCCTCTCGCATCGAGCCTGCCGTAGCACATGAGGCTGCAATCAGGGGCGAACTTGAGTGTTGTTCCCTCACTTATCTCGAGAACGGCAGGCTCGGGAATGACAAGCGTTTCGGTTATCCGGTGCTCGCCAGGCTCCAGGACGATTCTCTTGTTGTCTTCGATCGAGCAGCGCAGGCTTGGGTAGAGCTTCCGGAATTCGGTGATACTGGTCGGCAGGGGGACGTCGAAGCCGCCGGCCGCCTCGTCAACCATCTGGATGGAGCACTCTATTTCCTCTCCCGTCACGGCATTCTCGGCGTGGATTTTCGCATGGCCGACGTCGAAGGGAACCGTGCCCTGGCCGTCGTTGCGGACGACTAAGAAGTCCCTGCGCGTCGAGACGGCCTGAAGGTCTCTGTTGAGGTCCGGGTACATGAGGACCTCGAACCCGCCGCAGGAAAACACGCCGTTACCGGCGTCCCACTCGAAGGAGGAGATCGCGCGGTCAGCGTCATCGACGCGGCGGTTGTTGTTCGTGTCCTCGAAGAGCGCGAGATTCACCGGGGGTTTTATCGTTCCTAATTCTTCCGGCTTTACGGGGAGGTTGATTCCTTTCAGTACCGCGGTGCTTGGCGCGCTGTTGACGATTCCTATTCTGGCGAGGACGACGGCTTCAGGGGAAACCTCGCGCTCTTCGGGCTGGAGCAGTTGTACCTCGGCCATTAGGTCGTTGAACTCGAGCGCCTCATGGATCCTGCGAAAGGTGATCCGCGTGACTTTCTTGAGGTGCTGGAAGTCTTTCTCGAAATGCTCGTTCGAATACGGGACGCGCTTGGGCCACGGGTGGATCAGCTCCTTCAGCTTGTCGTTGTACACGGCCTCTTTGATCTCGGCCCTCTTGCTGTCGGCCTCATCCAGGATCTCGTCGAGGAGGCTGCAGTCCTTGACGTAGCTCCAGAGAAGTCGGTCTCTCTTCAGCCTGTACGGGGGGTGCTGGAGTACCCGCTCCACCAGCGGGTTGGTCTGCCGGCCGCCGCCCATGAAGACCTTGATAGTGTCGAAGCGAAATTCCAGGGGCTCCTGAAACCCCGATATATCCCAGGGAATGAACTCGAAGAGGCCCTCCGTGGGGTCGAAGTACAGGCGTGCGTTATGGAACCAGTCCTGGTGCTTGCTGGAGCAGAGGAGAGAGTGGCAGTGCCAGCGGTAGAACTTATCCTTGTCCACGATATTGAATATCTCCTCGACAAAGACCTCGTCGGAGGGTTCGTTGAGTATCTGTAGGAAACGCTCGATCTCGGTATAGTCGTCGGGTGCCTGTTTCTCGTTATCGCAATGCTTTCGCCAGAAGACCACATCGGTGTAGATGGGATACCAGCCGTACCATATCGGTATTTTGTCCTTTTCCCCGTATATGTTTCCGGCAGGCTTCCCGTGGTTCTCCAGGAAGTACTTATCGATGTGTTCCGTCTCCTGGTAAACGCCCATGAGCCTGTGGTTGATCTTGAGGTTGACGAGCTGTATCCTGGGAGCCAGCACGTCCATCCGATCCGCCAGCCACATCGCGAGGTACTCGAAGATCATATTGGCCGTCTTCGGGTTGATCAGATCAATCCGGCGCTGGCGATTGAACGGTGCGTTCTTGGGGAACTTGACGCGGAAAGACTGCTTCCTGCCTCCCCAGTGGATGGCGTTGTCACCCCTGAACCGTATGCGCGCCGGCCATTTCCTGCCCTTGTACTCGAACGTTGCCGGTTTGTATATACGAGCCTCTGCCGGGAGCCAGCCCGGGTCGGTCTCGTGCTCCTTCTGTACGGGCAGGAGTTCCTGCAGTTCTGCCAGGGTCCGCGGCTTGATGAGTAGATGATACAGTGGAAGCTCGCTTAGCGTCCCCTTTCGCATCTCTTCCACTGTTTGCTTTTCCTCATCGATCTTGGGAACCTCTTTAGTGCGCTCCGCCAGCGCGTGTTCCCAGTAGGGACGGAAGAGGAGCTTCTTGATGAACTCTTTCATGCTCTGCTCCCTTTTTGAGCTTGCGAGCACGATAAAAGGAATCACGATGATCAGGAGTCCGGCCAGTTTCTTCAGCCTTCTCTTGTTGATTTTTTTCAATGAAAAGCGAATTCTAATTTTCATAAGCGGTCTTTAACCATGCGGATTTATTGAATTATTCTGACGATATTTCCCGGGAAAAAGGTCCTACTATTGTCCATGTCAAACATAAGGGCGTCAAGGGCTTAGTTCGGGCAAAGCCGGGATCGCACCCGTGAGTCAACTCCCGTGTCCTCTCCGGCTGTCCGGGTGCTGTGCCTCGAGGGGTAATTCGCCATGCTATGTGCTATAAAGCGCGGCGGCCAATCGACGGAATCAGGTTCGCCCGTCCGGCATCTTTAAAGTAGCCCCAGGTCCCGGTTCAGCGGTTCTCAAGCTTTTCGATAGTTTTACTGATCGCTTCTCTTTCCCTTTCACTAAGCTTCTCTTCCATGGCATATTCCCGCAGCTCGGCCGCTATTTCGGGGCCGGCCCGCTCGAGGCGCCGTATTATCTTCAGGCGGACCGCTTCACTATTCTTGCTTTTTATAATATCAATGAGCTCTCCGGTCAATCCTTCTGAGGGCATGAAATCGAGGATTACCAGACAGGAGTCGACATTTTTCTCATTTCGGAGAGCCTCGATGAGGTGCGGGGCGAGGGCGGGATCTCCGAGCCGGGCGATGCCGGTTACTCCGTGAAGCCTCGTTCCGGGGTCCTCGCTTTCGAGCCATTCCAGGTACAGCGGAAGAGCTTCTCTGAAGCGAAGGTTGGATAGCGCGTGCTTGGACTGCCCCCTCGCATACCCGTTTGGACTATCTAGTCCAGTCAAAGCCACAGGGTAGGCGAGCTGCCGCGCGTTCTGGTCACGGCTTTTACCGATAGCCCAGCAGGCGTCGGCGCGGACGACGGGATCAGGGTCTTCAAGGCCCTCCAGTGCCACGGGGACGCCCGAGTCGTCGCCCATAATAGAAAGGCACCCCGCCGAGAAGACAGCAACGCGCCTGTCCCTGTTTTTCAGCAGCCCCTTCAAGAAGTCGTGAGCGATGGGCTCGCGGATTGTCCAGAGCATCTTGGTAGCGCCATCCACGTTCCCCTCGGCCATAAAGTGCCTGTACAGCCCAATGAGATCGGGAACGGCTGTGTCCCCCATGTCGAAGAAAACCTGCGAGAGGTAGAGGGCCCAGCGTTTCCTGTAGGCGTTGCTTAAGGCCCGCAGCCCGCGTCGATCCCGTGCCAGTGAGAGCTCCCGTGCCGCGGCGATACAGCGGTCGTCCTCTTCCTCGAGAAGCTCCGGTATCTCTCGCGGATACCACAACGGCTCCGGCGAGGCAAGAAGCTCCTTTACCGTACGCGCCGGCCGATTTTCGGCCGTAAGGCCTTCGCTGGAAGAAATAGACCAGTTACGGATGCCTTCCGATGCCTGTAGAGGCCGTAGTGTGAGGCGGATGGGGGTGTCGGTATTTTCGGGGAGAAGATGAAGGCTGAAAGAAATCCTGAAAGGCCCCGGCCGTTCGATATGGAAGACGGCAACGGGTACTCCGCCGGAGATAGCTTCAACGGTCGCGGGATACGAGCCTGCCTTAAAAGAGCTGGTCCCCCTCAGGATGAGCCCGCAGCGGTTGGCTTCCGCTTCTCCGGGTAGACGGCACGTGATTCTGCGGCCTTGCGGGAGCCTTATCCGGAAAGGCGTGCCCTCTGCGCGGAGAATTATCACCTTTACGTCGCCTGTCTTTGAAAGCCAGGGCCTTGCAAGATAAAGCAGCCCGGATACGCAGAGCCCGGCGGCAATGGCAGTGAAATATAATTTACGCACGAAGCGATAAGCCCGGGGATACTGCATCAACTTACCTGTTCACCAGCAAACCATATACTTTTTTGTTTCGGCCTGGATTCTCATAGCCGTATTTCACTAAATTACATTCTTCAGCATAATTTTACGATAAATATTCAGAACAGTTTCCGTGGCTTGTGACCAATCGAACTTTTCCCTGACGTAATCCTGTCCGTGAAGACCTATTTTTTCGCAAACGACGGGATTTGTGAGGGCGGTGATGATACCATCTGCGAGGGCGGAGGGGTTGCCTGGCTCGATGAGGAAGCCCGCCTTCCCGCCGTCCGTCAGCTCGGCAGCCTGTCCGATTCCCGGCATCACAACGGGCCGCGCCTGGCAGAGGTACTCCAGGACCTTCGACAGGCCCCGGGACCTGCTCGCGGGTGTGTCCCTCATGGGAACCACGCCGGCATCGGCGGCGGCGATGTAGTCCGGAATTCCGTAGCGGGGGACCCACCCTGTAAAGATGATGGTGCTGTTTAATAGCCCCGCCTCTTCAGCTCTTCTCTCAAGCCCGGGCCTTGCGCCGCCGTCGCCGACGATGAGCAGCTTTGCCGTCGGCAGCTTTCCCCGGACGATATTCATGGCATCGATTAGCAGGTCGCAGTCGTAGTGGTGGGGGTGCAGCGCCCCGCAATATATAACGACCGGTTCATCGCCGAGGCCGAGTTTTTGTCGTGTTTTTTCTCCGTCACCAGGCTGTGTCATATACTCTTCAACAGGGTAGGGGAGATAGAACAGCCGCTCTTCTTTAACTCCGTAAGACCGGAACATCTCCAGGAGAGCCCTTGAGGTTGCGATGACCGCATCGGCCAGAAGAGGGAGGTGTCGTTCATACATAGCGAGGAGGTGTCTCTTGAAGCCGAAGAGCGGCTCCTCGGCAAGGGCTGAGGACCATCCCTTTTTTCCCTCCAGGTCGTCACACTCCAGGACCATCGGTTTGCGGGTGATGAGGTGAAGCAAGAGGCCCGCGGCGGCGGATGTGTAGTACGGCTTCATTACGTGTATGATGTCGAAAGGCTCTTCCAGCGCTCTTTTCACGATGTTATAAGTCCAGTAGCCAATGGGTGAGAAGTGGATTCTTATCGAATCGCGCCATTTTTTTGGAGGGAAGATGTGTTTAACCCTTACGTCTCCCACGAGCTCGTTCTCTTTGTGCTCGTTTTCCTCAAAGGGGAGGTAATAGTGATGCGGGACGATGAAAGAGATATCCGCCCCTCTTTCCGCAAGATGCCTCGCTTCGGAGAGAAGGTGCCGCGCCGAGGCGAGGGGGAAGGCCGTCGGAGAGAGCATGCATACTTTTAAATTCTTAATTTTCAATGTTCAATGCTCAATGTCTAATTCTATGAATAATACTTGGTTACTATCTCTTAGGGGCTTTGAGAAGCTTGTTCAAAATCTTAAATTGATTATTCGCTTTTCTTCGGAACCCAGCCTAGCTTGATGGCGACCCACGCCAGAGAGAGGTAGAATCCCTCGAATACAATAACGAATACCGTGTATACGGCAAGACAGAGCTTTGAGAATGCTTTTCTCATTTTAGAGCCGTTCTATTTTTTGTTAACCAATTCCCCGGTAACGAATTGAAGAAATTTTTCTGTAATGGTTCCCCACGAGAGGTCATTTTCAGCAACCGATCTCGCGTGAGAGCCAAGTTGATCAAGAAGCGCCTCATTGTCTAAATTCGCCAGTATTGCCTCGCAGTAGAGATCGAGCGAGGGTCCGGTCACGATGCCGCAGCCATTCTCACGCACGAACGCGCCGGCGTCTCCCACATCGGTTATTGCTATAGGCCTGCCGCCGGCGAGGTAGTCGCACAACTTGTTGGGCCATCGTGTTCGCTCGTATGTGTTATTCTCCATTGGCAGAAGCAGGATGTCGGCAGCCGCAAGGTACCGGTAAATTTCAGCGTAGGGTTTTTTCCCCGTCCAAATAATTCTGTCCCTGACCTGCTCGGGAACGGCTCTATACGTTTTTCCCCGCTCCATGATGTCCCTCTCTTCATAGTTCTGCTTTTCTTCCGGGTCCTGGGGCAGGAACTCGGGCCCGATTATTAGAAGCCGGACATCGTCGCGTTCGCGGCATATTCTCTCGAATGATTCGAAGAGGAATTTGGCTTCCTGGTGATAGTTTCCAAGGTAAGCCAGTATCTTTTTATCCGCCGGAAGATTCAGCTCTTTTCTCGCCTGCGCCTTGCTCATTACTGCGATACCTTCCGTATCGGAGCCGGATGGCAGGAGGAGGCTTTTATCCGGCCGGATTCCCCATTTTTCACAGATATCTTTCAGGGGGGTGCAGATGACGGTTACTATGTCGGCTTTGCGAAGGATGAATTTTTCCATAAAAGTTTCAAGTTTTATAAGCGTTCTGTCCGGGGGCGTCCCCAGGTATTTTGGTTTGAGGAGGCCGCGCTTGGTGAATATGCCTTCCCCGCCCCAAAGGTCGCACCAGTCGGAGATGAACGTGACCCTTTTCAGGTACTTGATGAGGAGGGCGGGTATCGCAATATCCGGCTTGTGGCCGAAGCCGATGACAATATCGAACCTGCGGGTGATTCCATAGGCGCACCTCAGAAGGATATCCAGCGGTCCCCACCCGTCCTCCTTGTTGAGTATTAAGGGCTGGAAGTTGGGGCACTCGATTATACGTACCCCGTTAAGCTCGTACCGCTTTATCCGGAACGCCCTTTCTCGTGAAATAAGCATGAGAACGGCTGTATGCCCGCGTTTGACCAACTGCCTGGCCAGACCGAGCGCTCTGAAGTATGTTCCGAACTCCGGGTAATTGTGGCAGAGGAGGAGGATTCTCATCAGAATATTTTTCCGGTAAATTGATTTGATTCGATTTATCTCACCACAAGTTTTCCTAATTTGACTTATTTCGACTTTTCCCTATGACCCTGGCGTAGAGGAAGCCTGACTCGCGGATTATCCAGAACAGCTCGTGGACCCTGGAGCCGTCGCTTCCTTTTAGCTTTCTCACGATGATTCTGAACGGCTCTAGTAAGACAAGTTTCAGTTTGACGCGCCATATCGTGTCACCTTTCTCCCTGTAATAGGCGGCGAATCCGTCACTGAAGGCCCTGCGGATACAGAAGCGCAGGGTGAACCGGCGCTGGTGCACCTTGTGGAAGACGATGAGGTTGGTGTCGATCATGGCACTGTAGCCTCCCTTGCAGGTTCGCGTCCACAGGTCCGAGTCCTCCCTGGTCATGTTTTTAAGCCAGATTCCGCCCACTCCTTCACGGAACCGCAATTTCTTTAAAACACCGATCCGGTAGGCCATGTTAGCGGATTGGGGCAGGTAGAGCACTCCTGCGCCCGGGCCGTAAATTCCCGGGACGCTCAGGCCGGGCATCCAGTTCAGCTCATTGTTCCACCACCAGGGCTTGTTGACCTTACCCCGTAGCTTCACCACCCCCCCGACGGCATCGCTCGATTCGAGGTCGTTCGCTATCCTCTCCAGCCAGTCGTCCGCAACGACGCAGTCGTCGTCGGTGAAGGCTGCGATCTCTCCCCCGGCAGCGTCTATGCCGGCGTTGCGTGACCTGGCAAGTCCCGTCCCTTTTTCGAAGCGGATGACCCTCAGATCGCTCTGGCCCGATAGCTCCTCTGTCGTCCCGTCGGTCGAGCCGTTGTCGATTACGATTATCTCCCGTTCGGGCCCCCGCGACCCCCTGACGCTTTCTATAGCCTCCAGGATGTCCTTCTTCCTGTTACAAGTAAGGATTATGACGCTGATCATAAATTAGCTCGCTTTGCCCGCAAATTTATAACGCTTCGGTAGATAGATTCAACCCGTGCTGCGATCTTCGGCCACGTGTAATGCGTGCTCATCTTTGAGCAGCCATTATTGCCGAGCTTGTCCCGGAGCCCGGCGTCAGCGATGAGCCTGCAAATGGTTTGTGCTATGGATGATGCTTCCTGCTGCACGAGAAGGCCGTCGCGCCCGTTCTCGATGAAACACCTGCTGGTTTCGGTGTCGGCGGCGATGACAGGTTTGCGGAAAGCCCACGCTTCAAGGTAAACCATGCCGAAGCTCTCGCAGACCGAAGGCATACAGAAGATGTCGCAGGAGGCGAGGAAGTTCACCTTCTCCATGCCTATGACGGGGCCTGTTTCTATGATCCGGTCGTCATGTTCCCCTTCGAAAAGCTTCTCCGAGTGTCCGGTTGCGGGCCCGGCGAAGACGAAGTGGACCGCTGGATGCTTTTCCCAGACCAGTGGTGCCGCTTCCAGCATCTGCTTCATTCCCTTGTAATGATATTTCTGGCCCAGAAAAAGTACCATGGGGCCATCTATAGACAGTTTCTTTTTAATGTCCTCCGAGGGCGCTGTGTTTGCGAGAAGGGGCGCCGCGCCTATGATGTGGATTCTATCACGCCGTCCTCCCTGGGATATCAGGAAAGACTTTTCCGCTTTCGTCATTGCGAAGATAGCGTCCGCATTGCTGTAGATATGGGAGAAGAGCTCACCCCTCCACCCGTCGGGGTGGGAGAACGGAGTGAAGACAAACGGAATCCCTTTCTTACTGGCGTAATTAAGCGAGGCGAGGCTGAAGAACTCTTCTCCTATCATCACGTTGTGAACAACGTCGAAGGAGCTGCCGATTTTTGCCAATTCCTTCTCGAATAGGTTGGCCAGCGTCCTCTTACATGAAATCCGGTACTCTTCACTGGAATTGTAATCGGCGAGTTTCCTTTTAAGGGCACTTCTCCTGATGGTGCCGAGGCGGATAACGCGCACTTCCGCTCCGCTGTCGAAGTATGGCTTCCGCCGCCTTTGAGGGTTCACTGTCATGCCGTGCAGCCAGTCCGTGCAGTTGTCGTTTCTGAGGCATACGACCATGGCGTGGTTGCGTTCAGTGATGTGATTGACCAGTTCCCGGGTATGCAGCTCGCCTCCCCCTACGGTAGGCCAGTAACGGCCGAGTGTGTAGAGTATGTTCATTCCGCGATGCTCAAGGTTTCGTATTCGAGCGAAGGGTGTTTTTCCGGGCGTTGCTTTTCGCTCCGACCTCGTCAGGGTTTTCAAGGAATCGTTTCTCCGATAGAACGGCGAGGTGAGCGCGGAATTCGTTCAACGCTCGTATTCTTGACTTTTCTCCCCGGAAACAGGCCCTGGATAGGCCCAGCTTCCTCGCATGCGCGATATCCCAGTAGGTATGGAGAAAAAAGAGCAGTATATCCAGAGGGATAAGGCCCCGTCGCCCGGCGGAGACGTCCTTCAGAAAGCGGTACTTCGCGTTGGTGAAGTTATGGTAGACGATGTTCGCCGGGCTCTGGAATTTCTCCCTCTCTCCCGTGCTTATATAGCCCCAATTCCAATCAGCCCTGAGGACGGAGAGGGGGGTGTCTTTCTTTAAATGGTATATCAGCGCGGATGGCTCATAAATGAGCTCGTAGCCTTTCTCCTTGAGCCTGGACGATATGTCGACGTCCTCCCCGTTGCTCCTGAACATGGGATCGTAGAGGCCCGCGTCCTCGAGGGCGCTTTTTCTGAAGAGCGTGTTGCAGCCGAAAAGGAAGGGTGGGTTTATTATTCTTTCCTCTCCCCAGTCCTGCCTCATGTGGGCGGCCCTCCACCTGTCGGCTAACCTCTCCCGGTGTTTCTCCACGAGCCTCCCTCCAGCTCCCGCGACCCCGTCCTCCCGCAGGTTATTCATAAGTTTTTCCAGCCACGCGGGTTCGGCAACACAGTCCGCATCGACGGAGGCGATATACTCGCAGCGTGCCGTTTTAACGGCTGCGTTTCTAGCCGCGGCGAGGCCGGGATGGGAGGGAAGGTCGATGACTTTCACCGGGAATTTTTTTGCGATTTCAACCGTCAAGTCCGTAGATCTGTCATTTACGACGATGATTTCACATGGCTCCAGGGACTGGGCCAGAACGGAATCCAGGCAGCCGGAAATGAACTTCTCCGCATTCCGGCAGGGTATATAAAGTGATATCTTCATTCAAGCGCCCGGGGGAACTATAAGCCGCCAACTATTATAGGCTAATACCGTCTGGAGTTAAGGGGATATTTACACGGTTGAGGCAGGGCTTGCTCTCCTTTAATCCGGAGACTACTATGTTGCTGTGCATCGGTTCCATTGTGCCATGCGTGTGTTATCTTCATAGAAATAGAGGGCAAGCGATGATAAGAGTCAGCTTCGTGCTCCCGGCCTTTAATGAGGCCGGCACTATCGGCGACGATATCAGGAACATACATAGTTCCATGAGAGATATCGGCCTGAGCTACGAGGTCATCGTCGTTGACGACGGCTCCACGGATGACACGGGGAAGGCGTCGGAGGCGGCAGGCGCCGGGGTCATAAGCCATAATAGTAACAAGGGGGTCGGCGCCGCCAGGAAAACGGGCTTGCGTGCGGCCCGCGGGGAGATCGTCGTTATGACGGACGCTGACGGGACGTATCCCACACTGGAGGTTCACCGGCTTGTAGAGAGAATGGAGGGCGCGGACATGGTCATAGGCGCGCGGACGAGGGAAACTGGGCCCAGGAAAAGGCTCAAGGGAATAGCGAAATATTTCATTCGCAAGCTTGCGTGCTTTATCGCTGGAGAAGAGATCCCCGATCTCAACTCTGGTTTCAGGGCCTTTAAGAGAGATATAGCAATGCGCTTCATGAGCATTTTGCCGGATACGCACTCATGGGTCAGCACGATAACCCTGGCTTTTCTCACTAATGGTTACAGGGTGGAGTATATCCCCATAGAATACAGGGAAAGGAGAAGCCGCTCGACCTTTCACCCGCTGCGGGACACGGTGAACTACGTTGCAGTGGTCTTGAGGATAGCGCTCCTGTTCCGCCCGCTGAAGATTATCGTGCCGGCAATATTGCTAATGCTCTTGCTGGCCCTTGTTGGGTCCGTTTATTGGACGGTGCTTCGGTAGAATTGCGTTTAATTTTCACCTTACACAAAGACCGGGGCCGCTCCTGCGCGAGCGGCCCCGGCCCAACTTACACTCCTCGTGTACGGATGGTTTAGAACCTGTGCTGGCGTACCCTCACGTCTTGCGCTATGACCCAGCCGCCGGCGCCGTTCGTGTTGAGGTCTATCGTGTGCGTGCCGGCATCGAACTGGAAGGTGCCAAGGTAGTTCCAGTTACCGAAGCCGGTGGCGCTGCCCGTCATATCGACGCGCACTTCCTGCTGCTGGGCGCCGTCCCCGTAATGGATGACAAACGGGGCGCTGTTGGCGTGTGAGCCGTCGGACTCCCACTGGGCGTGGACGTCCCAGTAGCCGGCGCTGGGGATGTTGAACGACCAGGTGGCCGTCTCTCCGCTGTCCGCCGCTGCATAGTGATACGTCCAGATGCCCAGGTGTGTCCATGACCCGGTGTATGAGAATTCCTCCCAGGAGTCGTTGCCGACATAGAAGCTGGCGACCGGCACTTCGTCCGTTTTGACGAACTTGAGCGCGTCCGCGATAAACCAGCCTTCAACGACTGTGGCGTCCGCCTCCACCGTGGCCAATCCGGAGGGCATGTTGAAGATGCCCATTTCTACCCAGTGAAGGCCCTCGGTCGTCTGTGGCTGGATGACGGTCTCTGTCCCGCCCGCAGAGTTTACGTTGAAACGTGAGTTCTTGCCGTGCGTAGCGTCCGGGTACCAGTAGCCGTAGAGTTTCCAGGATCCCGTCTCCGGCAGCGTGAACTTGAAGTCTGCCTTACAGCCGTCGGTATCTTTCGCGTAATAAAAACCGTTGTCGCCGTACCCGAACTCACTATTGAAACGCCAGGATCCCTGGGTCTGCTGCCACTCTAGGGAGTTTACGCTTTCGGCCAGGATGGTGTTGGGAGCTGTGCCGCTTGACTTCACGAACTTCAGATTGTCCACTATCATCCATCCCTCAACTCCGCTTGTGTCAACCTGGACCTCGTAAGTCGTCCCCGAGTTGAACTCGTATGTTCCCAGGAGGTTCCAGGAGTAACCGTTCTTTGTCTGGTCCGCGTAATAGGTCTCGGATCCTCCCTCGTAGTTGATCGTGAAGGAGGCGTTAACGGCATGGCTGGGGTCCTGTTCCCAGGTCCCGTAAACGTTCCAGACGCCGCTCGACGGCAGCGAGACGTTGTAGTGGCCCGTTGAAGGGCCGGGGCCGCCGTAGTCGCCGTTGTTCGCGTACTTATAGCTGCCCGCCTCCCCGAATGTCCCGCTGTCAACTACGAAGTCCGACTCGTCAGTGACGGTTACAGTCGTGGGGGGGGAGGTGTTTATGTAGGCAGCCATTATTGCGTCGGCGATGAGGCGCGTGCCCTCGCCCACGTTTTCCATGACGATGGTGTAGTTCCCCACGTTGAAGTAATAGATCCCGAGGTCGATCCACTTCATGCTCTTCGACGTCTGGTTTACCGGTATCGTCTCGCTGCCTCCCGCGTAGTTGACGGTGAACTCTGTGTTGGGGGCGTTGCTGGAGGCGGACGCGTAATGTGATTCGAAGATCTGCCAGTAGCCGGCGTAGGGTATGCTGAGTGTCCACGTCGCCGTCCCGTCGCCACCCGCCTCGGGAGTCCAGGAGTGCGAGTCATTGTATCCTCCGAAGACGTTTGTATACCAGGGGCTTCCGGATGTGGAGAAGCCTGCGTCCTTGTCGTCCACGATCAGGATGTCGCTGCCGAGCATGGGGTTCGTTCCGATGTTGTGCTCGAGGCCGTCCGGCGCGCCGTCGCTGTCGCTGTCGGCATTCGTGGCGCTGGTCCCGTAGCCGTACGTGTCGTTGATCTCGTCGTAATCGGAGATGTCGTCACCGTCCGTGTCGATCATATCTTTCTGAGTATTGTATGTGTCCTCCTCGCTTGTGTTCGTGATGCCGTCCCCGTCCTCGTCCTGGTTAACCTTTATGTAGTTCAGGCACGAGAAGCCGATACCCCCGAGTTTTACAGTCAAGCTGCCGTCGAAGACATAGATCACCTCTTTACTAACCTGGTAAAACTCACCGATGGCCAGGCTCATATCGTCGGCAAGGGTGTTGTCCTCCACAACCAGCGAGTAATGGTCATGGCCGCCGGAGGCGTCGCCGAGGGACAGGCTGACATAGTACTTACCGTTTGGGAGGTCCATGTTCCACGTGCACTGGGTTCCCGATCCCGCGTATACGAACGTGTTCAGCTCGACGGGCACACCCGCCTCACTGCGGTTAACGGCATTAGCCGTAAGGTCTTGTGTCCAGCCGTAGGGGTCAGCTTCTCCCTTCAGGGCGCCGCTATCGATTTCCCAGCTTGGATCAAGGCCCGGCTGCGAAGAGGGGCCGAAGCTTATATCCCGGGGGGTGAAGGACTGTGTTGCCGGGTCGGTTGTCGTGATTATCACGGCGTTAATGCAGGAGTAGGGGTAGTCGTCGCGCCATGCTTCGTAAGCCCCGCCGCCCACGGCTATGTCGATGTCGCCGTCCCCTCCGGTCGTGCACTGGTGATTCATCGCCACCGTGAACTCGTTCGGGGCGTTCCTTGTATTTATGACCTCCGCACCTTCGACCAAGACGCGGTTGGGGCCGGACGACTGGGCGACGTCACCGCACACGACGCTTACCCAGTAAGTCGGGGCGTCGTCAAGAGCTATATACCATGTCTGGGATGCTTCCCTGTTATCGACCATCACCTGGGTTCTCAGCATCGGGTTTGAGACGCCGTAAGTCGCTTCCTCACGCTCCACGGGGGGCAGCGGCGGAACCGCGTTAGCCACCGGAGCGGTAACAAGGACTATAAGAGCCGCAAGGAAAGGGATAAAGACAATACCTCTTGTAAATAACTTTTTACTCATTTCAGCATCCTCCATTTTTGTTTAAAAAATTAAACACTAATTACTACTCCCTGTCAAGTAATCACGGCAATAAAAGTTAGCCGGATAAGGCCGATTAAACAACCGTATCAATTTCCTGATGAAGTTCATCAAGTTAGACGTTGTAAACTACTCTTCATACCCCCCCTTTGTAAATTATCCTCTCCACCCGTATTTTTTTGCGTCTCGCTGCCGGGCAGACGCAGAGTATGCCTTACCTACATCCATGTGATATCCTTCGGGGAGTGTGGCGCTGTCAGGCCCGAAGTTGATCTTAAGTATCGATGGTGCGCGGGCCGCCGTTGCAGGGGCGGTCGCGGGAGCGCGCAGCGGCGTTTGGAAAGCATTGTAAAAGATAAACGCGAGGAGTGTGATCGTTACGGGAATTGATGCCCTCTTCCCCCAGTATATCGCTTCGGAGAACGCCAGTGCGCACTTTGGCAAGACGGACTTATTAAGGAATGTCTCCCAGTATTCCGCGGCCCTTTCCCTCTTGTCCTCCCTGCCATCGGAAATTGCTTCAGTTTCAAGGGACGGGCGTAAATTGTCCCAGGTGAGCTGTGGGGCGGATTCGGCCCCTATTTCAACCAGCGATGATAACAGCTCCTTTATTCTCTTTTCACGCTGATACTCCACCAGGCATTCGGGGCAGCCCGCCAGATGCTGCTCCACTTTCAATTGCCTTTTCCTGCTCAGCTCGCGGCTCAGGTAAGCAACGATATTCCTCTGGACCCATCCGCACTTTTTCATCTCAATATTTAGACGCCGCAAATTGAATTCTGTACCCCCATAAATTTGCTCACTTCATTCGCAAATTTATAAATACTCCGGCTTCGTCGGAGCTATTGCAAAAACCCGAAGTAGTTGTTTGAGGTAACTTGGTTGGGATTAGCATTGTAGTTCATCTATTTCATCCTTCAGTATATCCCTGAGCTTTTTACCGGCCTGCGCCAGCCTTTTTTGTAAAACTCCCCGCGCGCATCCTAAAATACTGCAGGTTTCACTATAGGTCAGCCCCTCGACATACTTCAGCACCACGGCTGTTCTAAGTTTCAGGGGGAGCTGTTCAACAGCAGCTCTTATCTTGTCTCCCAGCTCCTTTTTAGCCATGCGCTGAAAAATTTCTTCCTTTGATGCGTGTGATATCTTCGATCCCAGCGCATCGCTGAACTCGACTTCCCCCCATCTTCTTCGCTTCCGGTATTGATCCAGGGCCTGGTTATAGGCGATCCTGAATATCCAGGTGGAAAACCGGGATCGCCGGTTAAAGTGTTTCAAAGACCTGAAGACTTTGATAAAGGTATTCTGCGTAACGTCCAGAGCCAGCGCTCTCTCTTTTACTACGCTTACAGCCAGGAAATATACCCTGTCCTTGTATTTCTCGAATATGATGGAAAATTCTTCCCAGTTCCCATCGGCACACGCCTTGATAACCCGTAATTCCTCTTCTTCGTCGGGCGTTGCCGTGCACCTTTTTTTAATCTGTGTCATTTTGACGGTTGTTTTTCTTTTTAAACCCCGAAAAAAATACCTTTAACTACCATCTGGTTGCCTTCACGGACAGCACCCGGTTATGTTCTTGCTGCCGGAAATATCCCGGCGGGAATCAGACCGCTCTTACGGGGATAGCTCATCGTAGTAGCCGGTATCAGGGGCGACGTAGAGTTTTTTCGCGCGTATCCGGTTTGTGTAGGATCCACCCTTGGTTCCTTTATACCGTGTTCGCGGCCTTTCTCTTCTCGGTCGCCTGGGTTGAGCTCCCGGTTCCCGGCTTTCTCCGCGCGGCGGCCCTTGCCGTTTGGAGTTCTCCATGCCGCTTGAAGAATGGCTGGACGAGAGGACCTTTTCCGCTCTACCCCGTTCTCCCTTTTTGAATATCTCCACGGCCGTGATCTTTTCCACCGTCTCTTCTCCTGACGTGGTCCGTTTCCACTTCATCACGTAATCCAGTGGGTGAATGAGTCGGGCTATTCCCCTCTTGATGGGGAGGTTGTCGAAGGAGGCGGTAACGTTTTTATTGACCTCCGGGTCAACCTTCACCTCCATGCCCGTCCGGTCGCCTATCTCCTTCAATACGTCGAAAAGGGGCGCGTTCCTGACGTTCACCGAGAGCGTGTCATCGCCGACCGATACGCGCTTTGCCTGTTCTCCCCGGAGAAAACAAGGGGAAGATACGATGCAGAAGATTATGAAGAAGTAACGCGCATTTTTCATCCGGCTTGCACTCACCATTCAGCATACAACTTTCCCGCCGATGCCGCAACTGTCGCGGCATAGCTTTCATGCGGAATGCGGCAAGTAATCAAAACGGGAGCGGTTGAAGGTGCTCAGGCCCGGTTGCGACAGCGTGGCTGCCGGGAATTCATCACGTAAGGTGCGGACCTTAAAAACCGGCTTGGGTTTGCAATTTGTTTGATTGAGGAAAGGGTAATTTTACAGCCAGCCGTAGGAGTAGCTGCCGTGATTGCCGTAAGCGCTCCCGTCGTCCATCATGTACCCGGGCGGCGTCGGCGCTGACGACGGCTGGAAATTCACCCTGATCTTGTTGCCGGGCGTCGGCGTGGAGTAGGATTTGTTTCTCGGGTCCGGGTCCGCCTGGGAAAAATCGGCGCTGTTGTCGTCCGTGTCCGCGCCGTCGCTGTTGCGCTTCCATGCCTTGCCGCTCGACAGCGCCCCCAGCCTGGTCCCCTCGTAGAGGGAGGAGATGGCCCAACCCACCGTGTCGATGACCTGGGAACCGTCGTCGAGGAGCCGCGCGAAGCTGTTGGAACTGTTGTCGGCAATGCCGATACTGGTCTCGACATCGGGGACGACACCGGAGACGGGGTTTGTGTCTGAAATCAGATAGAAGCCCCCGGCGGGTATGACGTCGGAGGCTGTGAAGGTATAATCGCCCGAGTAGACGTCGAGCTTCCAGCCGTTCAGGTTAAAGGACGATCCGCCGTTATTGTATAGCTCGACGTACTCCCCCGGGATGCCGAAGGGGCATACCTGGTTAATGACGATGTTCGTCTCGGGCTCCGTCGTTGCTGTCGGCGTGGGCGTAAGAGTCGGCGTTCTCGTGGGCGTGCGTGTCGGAGTTCTCGTGGGTGTCCGGGTCGGGGTCGCGCTCCCGCCCTGCGCCTCCATTGTGAGGCTGTCGAAGTAGAGGGGGCCGTAGGGAGACCCGGAGGCGGCGATGCAGCACCTGAAGCGAGCGGAGTTGGCGCTCGCGGGAGCCGTCACTGTCGCGGAGCGGTACTGCCAGGAGGCGGAATTCGAGCTGTCAGCCCCGATCTGGTCGCTGCCAATATTTCCGCCGGAGCCGTCGGAGGAAGCGTACCAGTACATATGGAGGTAGCCGTATGCGGAGGAGGTATTGTCGTAGATGTAGCCCGAGCAGTCGTACTGCGCGCCGCCCGTCACCTGGACTACCTGGTGGGCGTAGCTCAAGCTGGTGTTGTCGTCCGTGTACTTCCCGGAGTAGCTCCCCGCCTGGGCGCGGTCGCTCGATGTCTCGAATGTCCCCCCGTATTTGTTCCAGTTTGAGGGGGGCGTGCCGCCGGCCTCGAAGCCCGGGTTCAGGAGCATGTTGTTGCCGGGAGGGGTGGTCTGCGTGGGCGTGGGCGTCCTGGTGGGCGTCGCTGTGGCGCTGCCCGTCCCGGTTGTTACAACGACGTTATCGAGGTAGTAGGTCTTTAAGCTGCACCTGCTGAAGCGGATGTAGATGTTCGAGTAGCTGGAGAGGTCGAAGCTCTCCTGGACGAAGCTTGCTCCGTAGTCGGTGCTCGTGGGCGAACCCGTGAGGTGGTTCCACGGGCCCCCGACGCTGGACGCGTGTTCGATATTGAAGCAGGAGGTGCCCGCAGTCGCTCTCATCCAGTAGGTCAGGGTGTCGGGTGTGGTGAGAAGGGGGGTGATCAGGATGTCGGTGTTCGCGTCAAATCGGACGCTGTAGGTTCCGCCGTGGGCATAGGTGCTCTCCTGCGTAGGCGTACCGCTTGTGGTCCATTCGCTCGGGGGGAAGGTCCCCTCGAAGCCCTCGCTGATCAGTGTACCGATCCCCCCCTCGTCGGACATGTGGTTCGTGAGGTCCGCGTCCGTTATGTCGTTGCCGCCGGCCCGGTTCACCGTGTCCACGGTGTAGGTCGTGCCGTTGGTCGTGATGTAGAGGTGCCGGTTCGTTGTGTGGCAGTAGTTCATGTTCTCCGGCGCCCAGTTATCATTGGGGGGCGTGTCGTCGCCCGGGTCCATGCGGATTATCCTCTGGTCGTCGGCCTCCACCACGGCCTGCAGTCGGGTGACGGTGTTGTACCGCGGGTGCTCGTGCGCGTTGGACCAGCAGGATATAACGGATACTTCAGGGTCCATGTTCCCGAGGAACTCGGAGGAGCTGATGTCGTAACTCTCGGAGCCGTGGTGGTCGACATGGAGGATATCAACGTCGCGGCCAAGGTCGGTGACGACAATGTCGTCAACAGCCTTCTCGCCCGTTCCCTCCAGGTCGCTGCCGAAGTAGAAGTCGAAGCCGCCGTATGTGACAAGGACGGAGATGGACTTGTTGTTCTCGGTTATACTTGTCGTCACGCTCGGGCGCCCCCTGATGTAGAGCTCGCTCGTGGTGTTGGTGGCGCCGCGGGAGAGGAAGCGGAGGATGGCGCCGCTTCCAAGGTCGATGTCGTCGGAGCCGTCGAGGCTGGGAGTGGCGCGCTTGCCCGAGGGGTTCACCAGGTCATAGTAGGCCGAGGAGATGTCGCTTCCGTCGTGCCGCTTGGTCCCGCCGCGGTCGTAATAAGCGCCGAAGTTGGAGTGGCTGGATCCCATGAGCGCCCAAAGGTTATCGAGGCCGCCGACGTGGTCGGTGTCGTAGTGGCCGGCGATGGCGTAGTCGATGTAGCTGATGCTGTTCGGGAAAAGGATGTTGTTATAGAGCTCGGTTGCCTGGGTGCTTCCGCCCGTCTCGTCAAGGAGGACGACTGTCCCGTTAGGGCCGCGTACGACGGCGCATGTCCCGGCTCCGCCGTTCCCCCACACGCACCAGATCTCGAGGTTCTGTGCCAGGGAACCGCGGGGGGAAAGCAGGCTCAGGGCCAGAAGTATCAGGTAAGTTGCTGCAGGGAACCTTGTAAGCATGTCATTAAGCCATTAAAATCAATAATAAATATATACCACATCAGGGCGGCCGGGTCAAGTTAAAAACGACTTTTTATGAAGGGCCAGGCGGGAAATAAATATACCGGTTTTCCGGGGGAGTGGACATGAAGGCGACAACAGCTTCTGGTTGCGGTTTCAAAATTACTAAAAGGAAAAGAACCGTTGAAGAATAAGGAGCCGTTTCCAGCCTACTGCCAGCCGTAATCCCCTCGTGTCCCATAAAGGGAGCCATTATCCGGCGCGTATCCTGTCGGAGTTCCGGCGGCAGCAGGCTGGAAATTGACCCTTCTGGGGAAGTCCCAGGGAGTTGGTGTGGGTGTTATGGTAGGTGTTGCCGTGATTGTTGGCGTGGCCGTGATTGTTGGCGTGGCCGTCGTCGTGGGCGTCGGTGTGATGGTCGGGGTTGCCGTCGGCGTTGGTGTCGCAGTCGCGGCAGCGGCCCTGATCTCCACATCGTCAACGAGCCAGTCGTCGAATGATTGGAAGGAATGGATCGTTCCCACGCTCCTGAACCGCAGGCGGAAGGCGCTGTGGAGGGCCCCTGCGGGGAGGTTGGCGAACTCGTAGTCGTACGTGGTCATGTCCGGCCCGTAGCCGCCGTACTGGTAGAGGTTAACCCAGTCTGAGCCGTTCCAGTAGTCAGCCCAGAGGTCCTCGCCGCCCTCGGTCGAGTTGCCGTCGCCCGTGCGCTCCCAGTAGTATCCCAGCGTCGCCTCTGCGTAGCCGGAGAGGTCGAGCACCTGCGTCCGTATCTCGTCCCCGCCCGTCGTGTGGCCGTCCAGGTTGAGGGAGTAGGAGCCGCTGGGCTCGGCTATGCCCGTATCGTTGCTCTCGGCAGTGAAGTTCTCGGTCCACTTGCCCGTGTCGATGGTGGTGGAGGGGAAGTCGTCGAAGAAGACCTGGACGGGAAGGACGTAGGGCGTTGGAGTCTGCGTGGGGGTCTGCGTGTGCGTAGGCGTTACAGTGGGCGTCGGCGAGGGGCCGGTTAAGCTGTTCCTCGGGTTGCAGACGACCTCGGAGAAGTCGCTCAGGTTGTTCTGCGTGTCGGCACCGTCCGTCGTGCGTTTCCATGCTTTCCCCCAGCCCAGCGTTCCCAGCTTCGTCCCCTCGAACAAGGAGGAGTCTGCCCATCCGATGGTGTCCACGACGGAGGAGCCGGAGTCCAGGATCTGGGCGTAGCTGTTCGCGCCGTTGTCGGTGATGCCGATGTCCGTGTAGACGTCGGGCGTGACGCCGCCGCAGGGGCTGGTGTCGGTTATGAGGTAAAATCCCTTCGCAGGGATTTCGTCGGCGGCCGTAAAGGTGTAGTCTCCGGAGTAAACGTTGAGCTGCCAGCCGTCCAGGTTCACGGGGGAACTCGAGTTGTTGTACAGCTCAACGTACTCGCCCACGCCGCCGCTGCTCGTGCTGAACGGCCCTACTTGGTTGACGACGATGTCGCCGGGGTTCACCGTGGCCGTGGCCGTGGGTGTGGGTGTCGGGCCCGTGGGCGTCTGCGTGGGCGTCTGCGTGGGACCCCCGCTCCCCTCGTCGGCGCTGTAGGTGTCGTTCTTCGACCCGCCCGAGATATTGTACTGGTTGGTGCCGTAGTTGTAGGTGATGACGATGTCGTCGGTGAGGTATGAGAGGTTCGAGGCGGAGCCCCCTCCCCCGGAGCCCTGCTCCGTGACGTAGATCCAGTCGACGCCTCCCCACGAGGAGCCGACGCCGTTGAGGTGGTCTATCGTTGCCTGTGTGGGGTGGCCGTACGAGTTGCTGGAGCCGACGGAGATAACGGCGTTTTCCGGCTGGAGGGTCTCGCACCAGGAGAGGCTCGTCGAGGAGCTCGACCCGTGGTGGTTCACATGGAGGACGTCGAAGTTGTTCGAGGATATCTTCCCGTCCAGGACGTCCTCCACATCGTCGGTCAGGTCGCCGCAGGTGAGGTAGTCGAAGCCGCCCCACGAGATGCGGAAGCCGATGCTGAAGCTGTTCTCGTCGTAGTCGGGGTAGACCTTCGTCCCGTCAAGAAGCTCGTTCCATTCATTATTTGTGTCGCCGATACAGACGCACTCCACGGTAACGCCGCCGAAGTTCCATGTCTGGCCCGCCGAGGGGCTCGAGCGCATGGGGCTCGTCGTCTCGCCATCCCACACGGCTGTGTACGAGTCGTCGCCGGTTACCTTGGGGCCGACGTGCTCGTAGGCGGCGGTGTTGTAGGAGAGGGGGGGAGAGCCGGCGCTCAGGACCTCGTCGATACCACCGTAGTGGTCCCTGTCAAAGTGCGTGGCGATGACGTAATCAAAGGACGAGTAACCCAGGTTATCGATGTAGTCGTTGATGTAGTCCCCGTTTATGCCCTGGTCGATGAGCCAGGTGGTCCCGTCGGGGAATTCGATGAAGGTGGCATCTCCAAAGCTCACGTTAATGACGTGTATCTTGAGCTCCTGGGCGGTGCATTGGTTCAGCGGGAGGAGGCACAGCGAGAGGAAGAGAACCGTTGCTGAAATGACGTATTTCATGCCCCTTTTACACCCCTTTTCCGGTGCCTTTGCTTCACTATTTTTCACGGGTAATTAACAGCCGCTTCATATTACCATGCTACAACCGTAATATACCTTATCCGGGGGGGCGTGTCAAGGAGTTCGGGCTTGGCCGTCGGCGTCTGGCGGCCGGGCCTTCTCCGGGGAAAAGTCAGGAAATATTGCTTTTGTAAAGGGGAACATCGGTGCCTCCACCATGGCAGGCTAACTATCACTTGAAGGGTGGATAATTCTTGCTTAAAGGATCTGTCTATCGCTCAATTTTCTTTAAAACTGTCAAGGGATGTCGGGATTATGGCTGGTGATGCGGCGAAAAAATATTTTAAGAATTATTTTCCGGGGGGAATATTGACACGGTTTGCGCGGGGGAGTCGCCTAGCCCGACTTTCGCAAAGGCACTAAAAAAGCAAAATTATTTAGTAACGTTCAAAAGTTACGGCATTTTGCCATTACATACAAATTCCTCCCCCTTGATGGGGGAGGTTAGGTGGGGGTGAAAAAGCAATTACTCGTATCTCTTACAGGTTAAACAGGAACGAATAAGGGCATTAACCTGAATTATTCACTGGATATTTAAAATGCCGAAATAAAAAGCGAGATTGCCGCGTCGCTTCGCTCCTCGCAATGACACTACCCCTTGTCATTGCGAGCGTTAGCGAAGCAATCTCACAATAAA
>JAVCDC010000020.1 GCA_030765135.1 Candidatus Tritonobacter lacicola
TCCCCGAGGGGCCGAACACGCTCACCGCTGAGGGGGAAAACCCTGAGACAATGGAGACAGATACCCACGAGATCACTGTCACCAAGCTCCCCCAGGAGGACGTGACCTACACGTTCGACGACCGGGGGAACATGACCGGCAAGACCGACGCCACCGGCACCACCGACTACTTCTGGTTCTACACTGACAGGCTGAAGAGGATAGAGTTCCCCGACGCCTCCCGGCACCGCTACTACTACGACGGTCTGGGGCGGAGAGTATTGTCCAAGGAAGATGGCAGGGACGACAGAAGATTTGCCTACGACGGCTGGAACGTGATCGGGGAGAAGACTGAGGACAGTGAGGAGTTCGTTGCCTATTACACCCGTGGCGCGGACATGGGCGGCGGCATTGGGGGGATAATTTCCGTTCACCGGAACGGGACGCCCGCTCAATACCCCGATGGCTACCATACTGAGGATTATTTCTACCACTACAATCACCGGGGAGATGTAGTCTCTGTTACCGATTCAACCGGTGCCGAGGTGGGGCACTATCGTTACGATGCCTACGGGAACGTGGTCGAGAAGACGGGAGATTTCGAGAGCCCGTAGGGTATCAAAATTAATCCGGACGCGAAAACAAGCATTAAGATCAGGAAAAGCCGGGGAATCAATAATTAAGTTCGCAAAGTTAATGCAGTTGGTTGAGATTAGAGCGAACGGTGGCGATTCCGAGAACTGTGTTACTCCTCGCAACCTCTTAGTAACCTCACTTGTAACTTATTGGCAACCTTTCGTAACTTCCCGTAACATCTACCGTTATCCGTTCAATCCGCAGTTTTCATTAACTCAAGAATCCGCCCAGGCTTTGCGGGAAGCTCAAAGACCTGCTTCCCGATAGCGTCGGCTATGGCGTTGGCGATTGCGGGGGCGGTGGCTATCATTGCCGGCTCCCCTATCCCCTTCGCGCCGAAGGGGCCGGTCGGCTCGTTCGACTCCACGATCGCTATCTCCACGTCCGGCATGTCAGTCGTACGCGGTATGCGGTAGCTGTCGAAGTTCAGCGACCCGGGAATCCCCCCTTCTATGGCGAACTCCTCGAAGAGAACCATGCCGAGGCCCATCGCTATCCCCCCGTAAATCTGGCCCCTCACGGAGTCCGGGTTTATGGCGCGGCCCACGTCGTGAGCGGCGCAAACCCTCAACACTTTAACCTTCCCCGACTCCGGGTCGACCTCGACATCGGCAACCTGTGTGGCGAAGGCATACGGCCTGTACGGGTCGCCCGCACCGCTTTCACCATCAAGGGCCGTCGTCCTTGCCCTGAAGCGGCCCTGCTTCATGACGGGCACCTTCTTCGCCTCCATGGCCCTGTATATATCCGCCAGGCGGGCCGCCTCCATGCCGGACGAGGAGTCCACTATTCCACCGCCGGCAAGCTTCAAATCCCCGGCAGCGCGCCCCTTCTCCCCGGCAGTAAAACGGAGTATATGGTCCCCGAGTTTCCCCGCCGCCATCTTGACGGCGTTTCCCGTGACGTACGTCTGCCGGGAGGCGACGGTCGAGCCGCTGTCTGGCGTCGTCCGGGAATCGCCCGAAATTACCTCGAACATATCCGGCGCCGCGTTGAGGACCTCCGCCGCAATCTGCACGAAGACCGTGCTGGACCCTTGGCCGTAGTCCACGGCGCCGACCCTCAGAAGGTACCCTCCATCCTCGCGCAGGGACAGGGCCGCGCTCCCTATATCGGGTATTCCGTGGCCGTACCCGATGCCGTAGAAAATCGAGGCCATTCCCCGCCCGTACAATTTTCCGCTGGCTCCCCCTTTCCTCTCTCCAGCCATGGCCGACGCCCTCTCTATCGTCTCGGCAAGGCCGACGGACGAAGTGATGACCTGGCCCGTCACCGTCTCGGCACCCGCTCTCAGGCAGTTCAGCTTCCGTACCTCCGCGCTTTCCTTCCCCAGCTTGCGTGCTATGGCCTCTATCTGGCCCTCGTAGGCGAGGGCGATCTGCGTCGCCCCAAAGCCCCTCATCGCGCCGGAGACCGCGTTATTGGTGTAAACGGCCGCAACCTCCACGTCGACGTTCGGGATTTCGTACGGGCCCGCAGCGTGGACGAGGGCTTTCCTCATGATGTTCGGCGCCCACGAGGCGTACGCTCCCGTGTCGGCAATTATCCTGATCCTGGCTGCGGTAAGCCTGCCGTCTTTGTCCGCGCCTGTCGTGTAGCACATGATGAAGGGGTGCCTCTTCGTCGTGACCCGGAACGAATCCTCCCTGGAGAGGACGATCCTGACGGGCCGCTTAGTGACGTACGCGCCGAGGGCCGCAAGTATCTGGCAGTAGATGTCCTCCCTCTTGCCGAATGCACCCCCCATCGGCGGCTGGATGACCCTCACCCGGTCCCTCCCGAGGTTCAGCGCCCGGCATATCAGCTTCCTGTCGAAAAACACGTTCTGGGAGGGGGCCATTACGGTGAGTGTTCCCTCCCCGTCATAATAGGCGAGAGCAGCCTCCGTCTCGAGACAGGCGTGCTCGACGAAGCCCGTCCTGTAGGTGCCGCTCACGACCACGTCAGACGCTGAGAGTGCCGCCTCGACGTCGCCTTTCTTGATCACGTAGCGGCAGGCCAGGTTCCCACCCTCGTGGACGGGGGGCGCCCCTTCTTCCAGGGCCTTTTGCGGATCGAATACGGGCTCCAGTTCATCGTAACGCACCTTGATCTCCTGGGCCGCCGCCTCCGCGGCGCGGGGCGTCTCGCCTATAACCAGGGCTATTGCGTCTCCGATAAACCTGACCCTGTCGAAGGCGAGGACGGGCTGGTCGGCGACAGCCTTGCCGAAGAGCTTCTCGCCGGGGATATCGTCCGCCAGGATCACCTTTATGACACCGTCCATCGACTCCGCCGCCGATGCGTCTATTTCCAGGACCCTCGCGTGGGGACGGCCGCTCCTCAGGACGAACCCGTGGGCCACGCCCGCCATCTTCAGGTCAGCCGTGTATCGAGCCTTTCCCGTCGCCTTATCGGCCGCGTCGACGCGCGGGATGGAGACTCCGACAACGCCCGCGCTTTCAGCGGCCTCTTTCTCCTCGCCGCGCGACGCGGCGAGGACGGCGTCCACTATCTGCTTATAGCCCGTGCAGCGGCAGAGGGAGGGCCGGAGGGCCTTCACCACCTCATCCCTGGAGGGGGAGGGATTATCCTCAAGCAGAGCCGCGGCGCGCATGATCATTCCCGGCGTGCAGTAGCCGCACTGGATGGCGCCGTGATCGATGAAGGCGCGCTGGAGGGGGTGGAGCACCCCGTCCCGCGCGAGGCCCTCTATCGTCCGGACGGATTTCCCCCCGACATCGACGGCCTTCGTACGGCAGGCCGGGGCCGCTCTTCCGTCAATAATCACGGTGCAGGCGCCGCACGCCCCTATGCCGCAGCCGCGCTTCGCCCCCGTGAGATCCAGCCTCTCCCTGAGAAGGTGAAGGAGGGTCTCACCGGGCTCGACATCTATCTCCACCGGTGAGGAATTGAGTGTAAATACTATTTTGATCGTTTCAGCCATGGGAGAGTTCGCCCACCATATTGCCAATTATGATACTATACCAGAGCGACTGGAAGAACGTGTAATGTGTAACGTGTGACGTGTGACGAAAAAGCACCCACGCAACTCTATCGCCATTCCACATTACACATAACACATTAAACAATCGGTCATGAAATGTGCGGAATAGCGGGAATATTTAACAGGGGCGGGGAACCGGTCACGGCCGCGAAGCTGGTGGCGATGGCGCGTGTCCAGGCGCACAGGGGGCCGGACGACGAGGGCCTGTGGACGGCGGGCAACATCGGTTTCAGCCACAGGCGCCTCTCCATCATAGACCTGAGCGACGCGGCCCACCAGCCGATGGAGAACGAGGACGGATCCGTCGTCCTGGTAACGAACGGGGAGATATACAACTATATCGAGCTCATGGCCGAGCTCAAGGAGAAGGGCCACGTCTTCAGGTCGAGGTCGGACTCCGAGGTGATGGTCCACGCCTACGAGGAGTGGGGCGAGGACTGCGTTAGGAGGTTCAACGGCATGTGGGCCTTCGCCCTCTGGGACGCGAGGGAGAAGAAGCTCCTCCTCTCCAGGGACAGGTTCGGGATCAAGCCACTCTACTACACGCTGGACGGGGACAGGCTCCTCTTCTCCTCGGAGATCAAGGCGCTGCTGGAGGTCCTGCCGTCCCTGCGCGAGCCCAACTACCCCTACCTCGGCCGCTTCCTGGCAACGAGCTTCCAGGACGACGGGGAGGAGACGTTCTTCAAGGACGTTCGCCAGCTCCTCCCGGCGCGCTCGATGACCGTTATGGCAGCAGGGATAAACATACGGAGGCACTGGTCCTACAGCAGGGAGGAGGCGCGCTCGAAGTACGACTACTCGGACACGGACGGGACGTTCAGGTTCCTGCTCACCGACTCGGTGAGGCTGAGGATGAGGAGCGACGTGCCCGTCGGGACCTGCCTGAGCGGTGGTCTCGACTCGAGCACGATCGTCGCCCTCTCCAGCGGCATGACAGGCGGGAAGGTCAAGACCTTCTCCTCGATATACGAGGAGAAGGAGGCTAACGAAATCCGTTACGTGGAAGCGGTTGTAAAAGAATACCGGCCGGAGGAGTACCTGATCAGGCCGGATAAGAAGGACCTCTTCGACCTTCTCCCCCTGATGATATATCACCAGGACGAGCCATGCTCGGCGCCGGGCCTCTTCTCCCAGTGGCACGTGATGAAGGTGGCCAAGGACCGCGTGAAGGTCCTCCTCGACGGCCAGGGGGGCGATGAGATCCTGGGCGGCTACTTCCACTTCTTCCCGCCTTACATGGCGACGCTGGCGAAGGAGGGGCTCAGGTTCAGACCCTCACGCCTCCTGAAGCTCGCCGCGGACGCGCGCAGCATCAAGGATCTCACCGGGCACGATTTCGCCCTCTCCACCATCTTTTACTTCCTGCCCCGCCAGGCCAGGGAAAGGCTCAAAAGCATGCGCATGCTCTCCAGCACGCCTCTCCACCCGGAGCTGATCGGGGCGATGAAGGCGAACCCTGTAAAAAGGCCCTGTCCCGAGAAGGCAGGCAACGACCTCGACACGGCCCTCTACAGCTCAATAGAGCGCGACACACTCCCGGCGCTCCTCCACTTCGAGGACAGGGACAGCATGGCTTTCTCTCTCGAGGCGCGCACGCCCTTCCTCGACTACAGGCTCGTCGAGTTCTGCCTGGGGCTGGACTGCACCGACAAGATAGACGGTACCGTAACGAAGGCCATACTGAGGAGGACCATGGAGGGGACAGTCCCGCAGGAGGTGATCGACCGGCGTGACAAGATGGGTTTCCCGACACCGGTCAGCAGGTGGTTCAGGAATTCCCCCCGCGCGGAAGAGATCATATTCTCGGGACCCTTTCTCTCACGGAACCTCATCGAGCCCGGCGCCGCGAGGAGGGCGTTCGAGGAGCACAAGAAGGGGGAGCGCGACCACGGCCTCGCCATATGGAGATGGATCAACACGGAGCTCTGGTTCCGGCGGTTCATAGACCGATGAGCGAATACCTGGAGGGAAGGGACATATTCTGCTTCAGCCTTACCGATCTCGACACGGAGATGCCCGGCAACCGCTACCAGATGATGACCAGGTTCGCCCGGAGAAACAGGGTCATCTTCTTCGAGCTTCCTTTCGGCTTCACCGGGCCGAACCTCTCGTCCAGGCTTAAAAAATCCATGGGCGGCGTTCGGGAGGTCGGTAAAAACTTCTACGCGGTCACGACCCCGGAGCTGCCGATGAGGAGCCGGTCCGGCATCATAGACGCAATCGACAGGAGAATGTACCTCGGGAGGTGTGCGCGCGTCTCCAGTGCCCTCGGGGTCGAGGATCGACCTGTCCTCTGGTTCTACGACTACCGGCAGGCATTCCTGCTGGAGAAGCTCCGGCACTCTCTGAGCTGCTACCACTGTACCGAGGGTTACGCGGCTCTGGCCACGCTCTCGACGGTGCTCAGGAAGGGCTGGGTGGAGAGCCGGGAGAGGGAGCTGGCCTCACGGGTCGACATCATCTTCACCGTCTCGGAGCCCCTCCGCGAGCTCATGGGGAAGCTGAACGCAAATACCCACGCCATACTGAACGCCGCCGACTACTCCCTCTACTCGCGGGCCCATAGGCCGGGTGAGCGCCCCGCCGAGCTTGCCGGCCTGAAGGGGCCCCTCTTCGGCTACATCGGCAACATCAACGTGAAGGTGGATTTCTCGGTCCTCGAGCGCCTGGCCGCATCGCATCCCGAAGGCCACCTGGTCATGATCGGCCCGGTGGGAAGCGAGGCCCGGCAGCTAAGCGACCGGCTGGACCGCAGGGGCAACGTCCATTTCCTGGGGCGTAAAGAGTTGGCCGATCTCCCCCGCTACCTCGGCCACTTCGACATATGCCTCATTCCCTTCCGGGAAATCGAGCCCGCGCGGTTCTACCAGCCCCTCAAGGTCTTCGAGTACATGGCGAGCGGAAAGCCCATCGTCTCGAGCGACCTGGAAACCCTTAAGCCGCTCGCCAGCCTCGTGTACCGGTACCGGACGGACGCGGAGTTCGACGACGCCATAAAGAGGGCGCTGGATGAGGAACCGGGCGAAATCATGAGGCGCAGGATCGAGACAGCAAAGCAGAACACCTGGGAAAAACGGTTCGAAGAAGTGAACCGCCTGATGCTCGAGGAACTTAAATAAGTTAGCTTCGCAACTATATGGTAGCCGCAGGCTTTTCGAAGACGCTGAGCAAAGTCGAAGTGAGCCTACGCACCCTACCCCGGTCCCGGTGGGACTTCCCTCCGGCGGGGTCCCTACCGGGGAAGGGTGCAGCTACCTTTGAAAACATAACAAATTCCTATACCATTAAGTTAATAAGCAAAACAAATTAATTTATATGAATAACACTTTTTGCCAGGCGGTGAGCCGGATAGGGCCTTTCATCAAGGCCAAGCGGAACCTCCTCCCTCTCCATATCGGAAGCGGCGGGTGGAGCTTCCGGCCCGTGACGATCTACCTCAGCGTGAACTCCTCCTGCAACCTGAGGTGCGGGATGTGCGACGTCGGCCTCAGGGAGAAGGACTCGCAGTTCTACAAGCACCTCAAGACCGGCGACGAGCTCTCGCTCCCCCGAATCAAGGGGCTCGTAGACGAGGTAGCACACTTCAGGCCGGCCATCGCCGCCATCAGCACGGAGCCGCTCCTCTACGATGGGATAATTGAGCTCGCGTCACACGTCAAAGCGAGGGGGCTCGACTTCCACCTCACCACGAACGGCTTCCTCCTCCCCGACTTCGCGGACGAGATAGCCCGGGCCGGCGTTGATACCCTGTGGGTCTCCCTGGACGGTGACGAGGAGACGCACGACCGCATAAGGGGGGTTCGTGGAAGCTTCGGGAGGGCCGTAGAGGGGATCGAGCGCGTCGCCGCGGCGGCGCCGGGGATAAAGATACTCGTCAACTGCACAATCTCGCACTACAACTACCCGCGCCTGGTGCAGTTCGTCGAGGCGATCCCGCGAACGCTGATAAAGAACCTGGTCTTCTCACACCTGAACTACGTCACGGACAAGATGGCGGAAGCCCACAACAGGCTGTACCTGGAGGTCGGGCGGGCGACCCCCATGAGCGTCTCGGGCGCCAACCCGAAAGACATCAAGCCGGAGGTCCTCTTCGGCCAGATCGAGGAGATAAAGAGACGCCTGCCGGGCTTCGCGCTCTTCGCCCCGGACCTCAAAACCGCCGTGGAAATGGATGACTTCTACAACAGGCCCGGCAAGATCCTTGCCAAAAACTACTGCCCCATTCCCTGGACGGTGTCACAGGTCATCGCCAACGGCGACGTCATCCCGCTGACGCGCTGCTTCGATGTCGTCCTGGGAAACATCTACCGGCAATCGTTCGCCGAGATATGGAGGGGCGAGAAGATGCAGAGGTTCAGGCGCGCACTGAAGAAACAGGGGCTGTTCCCGGTGTGCACAAGGTGCTGCGGGTCATTCTAATAATAGAAGACAGGAGAAAAGACGAATAACCAATAAACCAATATCCAATAACCAATGTTCAATGGAAAGAAACCACTGAAGGCGGTGAAAACATGGCAATATGAAAATAATGAAAAACGTGGAACGTGTAATGTGTAATGTGTAACGAAAAAAAAGAAACAAGAAACAAGATGCAGGATACAGGGCACAAACGAATAACCAATGTTCAACGCTCAATGTTCAATTGAAAAATAAGGTAAGGTGAAGAACCACCAACTACTTGCTATCCACGAATTTCACGTGCCGAGGCGCAGCCGAGACTGCGACCAAAGGAAGCCCCGAAGGGGCAAGCACGAAGTGCGCAGCCATTTACACGAATTAGAAAAAAAGCTAAGCAAATAAAATTTTCTTCCTTCTTATTTCTCTACTTCCTTACATCCTGTATCTTGCATCTTGTATCTTGTTTTTATATTTTTTTCTGAACGCCGTACGCTGTACAAGACTGGATGCTCGATACTAGATTATCGATACCTGTTGCTGAATACTTTAATCGCAATACTCATCACGCACGACGCAATACGAAATACGAATAATGACACGTACATTTTCCGCGCACATCACAATGGGCTGTCGAGCAGCGATTGAGTTATGCTATAGTTAGTGCCGCTTAATTTCCGGAGGTATGGATGTGATTAAAGGCAAGACTCTTTTCATAACGGGGGGCGCTGGTTTCATCGGGACAGCCCTGGCAAGAAGGCTCGTGGACGACAACAGGATAATCGTCTATGACTCCCTCAGGAGGGACTCCATGAGGGACACCAACCTGCGCGAGCACCCAAACCTCACTTTCATCAAGGGCGACGTGCTCGATTGCGACAACCTCGCCGGGGCGATGGCGGGGGCCGACATCGTGGTCCACATGGCGGCGATCGCCGGCATAGACACGGTGACGAAGAACACCGTGGACACCATGAAGGTAAACCTGATCGGGACCTTCAACATCCTCGAGGCCGCCAGAGAGCTGAAGCTCTCGCGCTTCGTGGACTTCTCCACCAGCGAGGTATTCGGGGCATACTGCTACAAGGAGGAAGAGGACGGAATCGCGCGCATGGGAACGGTGGGAGAGGTGCGGTGGACATACGCCGTGTCAAAGCTGGCGGGGGAACACCTTCTTTTCGCTTACCTGCGGCAGTACGGTCTCCCGGGAATAGCGATACGGCCCTTCAACGTCTACGGCCCGGGCCAGGTCGGGGAGGGCGCCATCCATCACTTCGTCAAGAGGGCCATAGCGGACGAGGAGATCATAATCCACGGCGACGGCGACCAGATAAGGTCGTGGTGTTACATAGACGACCTGCTCGAAGGCCTCCTGCTGTGCCTCACGAAGGAGGAAGCCATCGGAAACGTCTTCAATATCGGGAACCCGCGGGGCACGGTGACCATCCACGGTCTCGCCCGGACCGTGGTGAGGGTCCTCAAGTCCGGGTCACCCATACGCTACGTCCCCAAATCCTATGCCGACGTCGAGCTGAGAATTCCTACCATAGAGAAGGCCCGTGAGATCCTCGGGTTCATGCCCCGGGTGGACCTCGAAGAAGGGATACTCAAGACGGCCGAGTGGTACAGGAACCTAGCAAGCTCGTAGTAATCCACCAGATTATTTCAGCAGATCCGGTTGCTTTGTCGCTGCTTCGGAATTTCAAAAAAGGTAAAGGTAAGGGTAACGATGCCCGTATCGGTGAGGGTAAGGGTAAAGGCTGACCCGCCCGGCGCACGTAACCGTAACCGGCAGACGTTCTCCTGAGGCGGATCCGGATTTAGACGTAAAACGCGCCTCGTAACCGTGACCGTAACCGGTTTGCGCCGAAGGCGCTAATTTACTGTATTATAGAGACTGGAACTGATCCTGGCAAACATCGCGGGTGTAGACGTTGGGTAACAAAATCGCAATCCTGGGAGGCGGCGTCACGGGCCTCTCCGCCGCCTGGAAGCTCGCAGAGGCGGGCGTCCGGGTGGACGTCTTCGAGGCCGAGGCCCAGCCCGGCGGCCTCGGCGCAAGCGTGCGGGTCGGCCCTTACACCTTCGACTACGGCATTCACGCCTTCATGGTGGACGGGATGACGGGCGAGGTCGCTCACCGTTTCCACGAGCTCATGGGCCACGACCTTCCCTTTCTCAAGAAGGACGCCAAGATCAAGTTCCACGGAGAGTATTTTCAATACCCCCTCGACATGTTCCAGATAATCTTCAAGCTCCCTCCCCGGGAGACCATCCTCTGCGCACGGGACTTCCTCCTCGCATCATTCCGGAACCTCTTCCGCAAACCGCGAGATGTTTCCGCCGAGGACTGGATCGTCAACAGGTTCGGGAGGAGCCTCTACCAGATATTTTTCGAGAAGTACACCGAGAAGGTCTGGGGCGTCCATCCCTCCCGGCTCGACGCGAGCTTCACCGAGCACCGGATACCGAAGCTGAGCATCTGGACAACGATATGGGATACGCTGGTGAAAATAAGCCCCTTTAAGCCAAAAATGCCGAAGAAAGACGCCCTGGTGGTGAGGAGGTTCTACTATCCCGTTGACGGGGTGGGCATCTATGCCGAGAGGGTGGCGGAGATGACCTCCCGCCGCGGCGGGAGGGTACACCTGGAATCACCCGTCTCGAGAATAGGCCTCGTCGGCAACCGCGTAGCCTGGGTCGAGTACACGGACGACGGCCGGAGGGAACGGCTCGACTGCGACATAGCAATATCCACGATCTCCATACGGAACCTGCTCAACATGATGGAGCCCCGCCCCCCGGAAGCCGTCATTCAGGCGGCGGATGAGCTCCGCTTCAGGGCGCTCCTTTACGTCTTCCTGATAGTCGACCGGCTCGACATACTCCACGCCCAGTGGATCTATTTCAGGACCCGGACATTCAACAGGGTGACCGAGCTCAACAGGTTCAGCCGGAAGATCGTGCCGCCGGGCAAGACGGTGCTGTGCGCCGAGATCACATGCGACGTAGGCGACGAGCTATGGAACGCAACCCCCGCGAAGCTGGCGGAGCGTGTCGCCCGCGAACTGAAGGAGGAGGGCTTCATCAGGCCGGGCGAGGTGACCGGCCACCACGTCCTGAAAACGGCGGAAGGATACACCATTTACCTGCTGCACTACCGGGAGCATCTCGAGAAGATACAGGAGTATATCCGGTCCATACCCAACCTCTACGTCAGCGGGAGGCAGGGAATGTTCAAGTACATACAGATGGACCACGGCATGGAGATGGGGTACCGGATCGCGGACCACATTATAAATGGACGGCCGAAGAATGAAGGAGGGGGAAAGAACTTTTTTTAAAATAAAAATCGAAAATTATTCGATACTAAGTACCGACAATAAAGTAAAACTACAATGGTAGTTCTTATGCTTTTACATAAATATTCCAACTCTTAATTTTCGATTTTTATGATGAACCCTATCGATTGTCACTTTCATATAGGCAGATGGAAGGAGGAGGAAGGGCTCTCCAGCAGCCTCTCCGACCTCTCCTCCCTTATCGAGAGCGGCTGCCTGGGCGGCGCCGCCGTGATGACGACCGACAGGCTCGAAAACGAAGCGCTATTCGAGGAGATCAAGGGCAGCGAGTTGGAGAACGTGCACTTCTTCTACTGGGCCGTTCCCGGCAGCCGCAAGGACATCGACTTTATCAAATCCAACGATGAAGTTAAGGGCGTAAAGGTCCATCCCTCACTCGCGAAAAAGCCCCTGATCGACAAAGGTTACAGGGGAATCCTCGAGGCCGCCGAAGAGGCGGGACTGCCGGTATACGTTCACTGCGGAAGGTGGAAAGAGATGTCCGATTACACCTTCGTCCTGAAGGCCGCCGGTATTCACAGGAACGCCTCCTTCATCGTCGGCCACTTCGGCGGCAAACACCCCTCGACATGGAAGGGGCTCATAGACGATATCGAGAAGGGGGGCCACGATAACGTCTATATCGATATTTCCGAGATGACCGAGTTCATGCTGGCGGGGAGGGCCGTCTCCAGGCTGGGCTCTGAGCGCCTCCTCATGGGAAGCGATTACCCCTTCTCGCACCCGGCGATGTACATCGCCCTCGTGAACGCCCTCGATATAAGCGATGAGGAAAAGGAGAACATCCTCTGGCGCAACATAACAAAGCTGCTGAAAACAAAAAATTAACCGCGGATTATACAGATTAAACGGATTATTTTTACTTCTTTTTCTTTAATCAGCATAATCCGCTAAATCCGCGGTTTATTTTATTAAACCTTGTTAATCAACGGAGAAAAAAATGGATAAAACGGAGAGAATGGAGGAGTTTTACCGGGACCTCGCGTCAACGAAGAAATACGCTACCTCCCTCGACATACACCTCAGGGAGATAGAGATCGAGACCATATCCTCCTACCTCGAGGACGGGAAGAAGATCCTCGACATGGGATGCGGCAACGGTTACTCGACAATCCGGTACGCCCGGGATTTCGATTCCGACTTCACGGGTATGGACTTCACAAATGAGATGGTCGAGTGCGCCCGGAAGATGGAGAGGGGAGAGCTGAAAGGACGTATCGAGTTCAAGCAGGGGGACATCTGCAATATCCCGTTCCCCGATGAGAGCTTCGACATCGTGACGACTTCCAGGGTAGTCATCGCCCTCCCCCATGAGGACTGGGAGGTCCAGAAGAAGGCCATAAGGGAGATGCACCGGGTCCTCAGGAAGGGTGGTGAATACCTTATGATAGAGTCGAGCGAGCAGGGGCTCCAGAGGCTGAACGACATACGGGAGATGTTCGGACTCTACAGGATACCGACAAACCCGAAGTGGAGCGACCTCAAGTTCGACGAGGAGAAACTCGTCCCATACCTGGAGGACCTTTTCGACATAATCGAGGTGAAAAGGTTCGGGATGTACTACTTCATCGGCAGGGTCATTCATCCCCTCCTCGTGGCCCCGGAGGAGCCCAAGTACGACAACCCTATCAACAGGGTCGCCTGCGAGATAGCCCGGAAGATACCGAACTTCAGGGACATCGGCGCCCTGGTCTTTTACCGCCTGAAAAAGAAATAAGAGGGTTTCGAATTCAACATCGCAGACGCGAACGGGGCTAACCTCTGCGAAAAGGACTGACCGGCCAGCCTGCGGGAGATCAACCCGGACGTCGCCATGGTCACCTCCGGGTCGATGAAATACCGGGAGCAGGTTTTGGGAATTGACCAAGACAATATTTTATGATACATTTTAGCCGTGAAAAACAATTCGAAACATAACATCAAATACCAGCGGCCCCTGACAACGGGGGAGGTAGGGCGATACTGCAGCGTCTCATACAACACCGTATCGAAATGGGTAAAGAACGGTAAACTGAAAGCCTACCGGACGCCCGGCGGGCATTACAGGATCCGGAAGGGCGACCTCATCTCCTTCCTCAAGAAACACGACATCATCGTTCCCGACGCTCTCCTTATCGAGAAGAAACGCGTCCTCATAGTAGATGACGAGCCGGAGATGGTTCAAATCATCGAAGATACGCTCAGGGAAGGAGAAGAGGAGTTCGACATAGCAAGCGCCTACAACGGATACGGCGCGTGCCTCAAAATAGGCAACTTTCGCCCCGACCTCGTGATCCTGGACATAAAGATGCCGGATATCGACGGGTTCGAGGTATGCAGGAGGATCAAGATCAGCGATGAGACAAAGAAAATGAAGGTCCTCGTGATTACCGCCTACCCCGAGAGCAGCTACATACGGAGAATAAGGGAGGCTGGGGCGGACAGCCTCATGACGAAACCTTTCGACCTGCAGGGGCTCAGGGAAAGAGTCCTTTCGCTCCTGACCTAAAAGGAACATTGAACACTGCAAAGCTGTCTTCACTTTCGACTTTTCGGATAAACCACAGAGCCGGTCCCGGTGCTAACCATATACAAATCAGGAAATTCCGTGTTCACAGTTGCGCGATCCGGGCCCGCTAAAAAATGGCGGTGAATAAAAAATTGAAGATCCTGGTTGCTGATGGAAACCGGGCTGAAAGAAAAGCGCTTTCAGGGACCCTCTCATCGCTCGGACACCACGCGGAGACCGCCTCCGGCAACAGGGTTGCCGTCGACAAACTCCGGAACGGCCGCTTCGACATCGCGTTCATCGACAGGGACCTGCCGGAGCAAGGGGGCATCGAGCTTCTCGAAGACATCCTCTCTCTCCGGCTGGATACAATCCCCGTCATCACCGCGGCCCGACTGACCGCCAGCGACTCAATCCAGGCGGCCTACAGGGGGGCCTGCGACTGCGTCGCAAAACCACTGGGACCCGCGGAGGTGGAGACAGTCATCCGCAGGGTCCTCGAGAGGCAAAGGCCGGAAAAACTGCTCAGGGGGTCTCTGGATGAAATCATCAAGACCGGGAGATTCTACCACGACATCCTCGAGAACGTACGCTCCGGCATCTGGGTGACGGACAGGGATGACAAGGTCATCTACTTTAACAGGCAGATGGAAAAGATATCCGGAGTCGGAAGAGAGAGCGTCCTGGGGAAGAACTTCTTCGAAAGGTTCTCGTACACACTGCAGAGGGAACCCGAACTCGCACAGCACTACGAGAGGGCAAAGAGCTCCCTGGATATAATCTCCTATGACAGCATACGCATAAAGCATGACGGGGCGCGCGAGAGCATTCAGTCGGGCGTAATGTACCCGCTCGCAAGCGGCGGGAGCGAGTTCGGCGGCATGGTCGTCACCGTCGAGGACATCACGGAGCGCAAGAAAGCCGAGGAGGAGCTGGCGCTCAGCAGGCAATGGTACCAAACGATATTCGACACGGCAAACGACGCCATCTTCATCCACGATGCCAGGTCTGGAAAGATCCTCGACAGCAACGAGAAGATGTGCGAGATGTACGGCTATACGAAAGACGAGACGCGGAAGCTCACAATCGGCCAGCTGAGCAAGGGGATATATCCCTTCACGCAGGAGAAAGCCCAGGAATGGGTAAAGAAGGCATTCTCGGGCTATCCTCAAATCTTCGAATGGGTGGCGCGCCACAAAGAAGGGCGGCTATTTCCCGTCGAGGTCAACCTCAAGCGGGCCCTTATCGGCGGGGAGGAGAGGATCCTGGCGATCATCCGGGACATAACGGCGCGGAAGAAGCTCGAGAAGGAGCTGATCCACGCCGAGAAGATGGCGGGCATCGGAAAGCTCGCCGCCGGCATCGCCCACGAGTTCAACAATTTCCTGGCAATGATAAGCGGCTACGCCCAGCTCGCCAAGGCGGGAACACTGGAGGACAAGGACCGCGCGATAGACGTCGCGGAAAAGGTATCGGAGCGCGCCAAGGTCATCGTGAAAAACCTGATATCCTTCGCCCGGGAGGATAAGCCGGAGAAGAAACCCACGGACATCGTCGAGGTAATTGAGGAGGCGCTGGGACCCCTCTCTACCCAGATCAAGAGGCAGGGAATAACCGTAAAGCGCCGCTACTCGCCGGCGCCCTTGATTCTCTGTGACCCCGGCCAGATCAGGCAGGTGCTGTTCAACATAATCCTGAACGCTACCCAGGCCATGGCTGCCGAGGGCGGCGAGCTGTCCATCGACCTCCGCGCGGAGGACACGGAGGTAGTTATAAAGGTCGCGGACACGGGGCAGGGCATACCGGAGGAGATCCTGGAAATAATCTTCGATCCGTTTATCACGACCAAGGGAACTATCGCCGGGGGAGATGTATCCGGAACGGGGCTGGGTCTCTCAGTCAGCTATGGGCTGATCAAGGAACACGGGGGAGACATCGAAGCGGAGAACAACGCCGGCGGAGGCGCCATCTTCACGATACGCCTTCCGGCGCTCACGGAGGCCCCGCCCGCGGAAGCTGCAGCCGCACCCCAGGACAGGAAACCCGGGATTAGCCATGCTCAAGCGAGGGCGAGGATCATGGTCATCGACGACGAGGAGGTCATCCTGGCCCTCATCACCGACATCCTGAAAAAACAGGGCAAGCGCGTGACGGCAATCCAGGACCCACGGCTGGCCCTCTCCATTCTGAAGCGCGAGAGCTACGATATCATCTTTCTCGACCTCGTGATGCCGGGCCACCCGGGAGGTCTCGGCCTTTTCAGGAAGATAAAAAAGGCCGCCCCGAACGCGAGGATAGTCCTGCTCACGGGTAAAGAGATAGACGAAGAAATCAAGGCGGCCCTGAAAGAGGGAGCCTGCGACCTCATCAGCAAGCCTTTCCCGGTAGAAGAGATCAAGAGAATCGTCGAAGACGCGCTTGAAAACGGCCGACAGAAAAGATGACCCGCATGGACAACAACTCTAAGAAGCCACGCCCGGCGGGCAACCGCCCTTCCCCCCGGGGCGCCGCTAACGAAATCATGAACGGAAGGGGCGCCGTTCTTCACGGCATCGACATCATCAACCCGCAGTACAGGATCGAGTACGCCAGCAGGCCAATGCTGAGGAGATACGGCGGCCTCGAGGGAAAAACCTGTTACGAGGTCTACATGAACAGGAAAAAGCCCTGCGAGAACTGCCCCGCAACAGAAGCCATAAAGACAATGAAGCCCGCGGAGATCGAGTTCGAGGGGCGGGACGGCAGGCACTATATAATCTCCGCCGCGCCGGTTAAGAACAAGGACGGGTCCGTCTCCGCCATCGAGACCATCCTCGACGTGACCGAGCGCGTCCGCCGGGAGAAAGAGCAGGAGCGATCCAAGAGCGCCCTTCAAGCCTCCGAGAAAAAATTCAAGAGCCTGATCGAAGCAAGCAGCGACTGGGTATGGGAAGTGGACCGGAACGGCATCTACACCTACGCCAGCCCGAAAGTCAAGGATTTGCTGGGGTACGAACCGGAGGAAGTCGTCGGCAGGACGCCTTTCGATCTGATGCCGACGGACGAGGCGGAGCGCATAGGCGAAAAATTCCGGGACATCATGGCCGCCCTGAAGCCCTTTAATAGGCTAGAGAACGTGAACCTGCACAAGGACGGGCGACGCGTGGTTCTCGAGACGAGCGGCGTGCCGATACTGGACGCCGGCGGAAACCTCCTGGGATACCGGGGGATCGACCGCGATATCAGCGAGCGGAAGAAGGCCGAGGAGAAGATCGAACAGCTCTCCTTCATCGTCGAGAGTGTAAGCGAAGCCGTCATCATGACCAACACGGACAGGGATATAGTGTACGCGAACAGGGCGGCCGAGAGGATGCTCGGCTACACGGCCGAAGAGATGCTCGGCAGTAAGGCGTCCGTCTTCTTCGAAGGCGTCCCCGGCAACCCGCCCAACCTGGCCGACGACGTAGCCAGGCAGGCGAGTTTGCAGCCCTGGGAAGGCGAGATCTTCGAGAGGAGGAAGGACGGGACGGTATTCCCCATCCAACTCCGGATGGACGTTGTCAGGGACAAGATGGACAGGGTCGTCGGCTATGTGGGAGTCTCTCAGGACATCACCGAGCGAAGGAGGGCGGAAGATGAACTGAGGAAATTCAAGACAATCTCCGACAGGGCAAACTACGGCACGGCTATAACCGACCTGGAGGGCAACATCAACTATACCAACGAGGCTTTCGCGCTGATGCACGGCTATGCCCCTCGCGAGCTCATTAATAAAAATCTGGCTGATCTGCACACCCCTGAGCAGATCAGTGACGTTAACAGGCTAAACAAGCTCCTCCTGAAAGAAGGCAGTTTTGCCGCCAGGGAGGTCTGGCACAAGAGAAAAGACGATACAGTTTTTCCCACCCTGATGAACGCGGCAATCATACGGAATGAAGACGGCCTCCCCCTGTTCATGGCCGCAACGGCGGTCGATATTACCGAGCTCAAGCGGGCGGAAGAGGCGTCGAGGGAGAGCGAGGCCAGGTACAAAACCCTTTATGAATCTTCCAGGGACGCGATCATGATGCTGACTCCCGAAGAGGGTTTCTTCAGCGGCAACCCCGCCACCTTAAAGATGTTCGCATGTAAGGACGAGGAGGAATTCACCACCCAGACGCCTGCAGACCTCTCCCCGGAATATCAGCCGGACGGAAGCCTCTCTACGGTAAAAGCCCAACAGATGATGGCCGTGGCCATGGAGAATGGCTCCAATTTTTTCGAATGGACCCACAGGCGGCTGAACGGCGAAAATTTCTTCGCCACGGTCCTGTTGACAAGGGTGGAATTAAAGGGCAGGTCGTTCCTGCAGGCCACAGTCCGCGACATCACCGAACGAAAGCGGGTGGAAGAGGCACTGCGTACAAGCGAGGAACGCCTTCGCGTCATCATCGACACCGTTCCGGGCGTCGTTTACACAGCCCTCCCGGACGAACAAAGCACGACGACTTTCATCTCCGCCAACATCGAGGAGATGATCGGCTACTCCCCCAAAGAGATGCTGGATGATCCAGCCCTCTGGAGCAGGCTCATCCACCCCGGGGACAGGGAGCGCTGCTGGGAGAAGATCATTGAGCATCGAATAATGAAATCGCCGCGGGAGATTGAATATCGCATGACGCACAAGGACGGCCGCGTCGTCCACGTCCTGGACCGGGCGACTCCCATCCTGGACGACGACGGAAATATCTTGATAATAGAAGGGATCATGGTGGACATATCCGAGCGAAAGAAGCTCCAGGAGAGGGTCGTCCAGGCCGACAAGCTCTCCGCAATCGGCGAGATGGTCGCGGGCGTCGCCCACGAGCTCAACAACCCCCTGGGAATCATATCGGGGCATATCCAGCTTCTCCTCGCCAGGGTAAAAGACCGGCCCACCCGCTCCAGGCTTAAAAAAATGGCTGCCCACGTCCAGCGCGGCACGACGATCATACAGAGCCTCCTCTCTTTCTCCAGGAAAGGCGAGCTCAAGCTTGTTGCCGGAAACATCAACGAGACGCTCGAGAAAGCGCTCGACAATGTCAGGAGCGAGTTTCCCGCCGGAAGGATAGAAGTGATGAAGAACCTGGCAGAGGGGCTTCCTCCCATGAAGCTCGACCACCACCAGATGGAGATCGTCTTCACAAACATCATTAAAAACGCGTTTCAGACCCTTATCGAGGCGGAATCAAAGAAAGAGCTGCACCTCGAGAGCTTCATCAGCAACGGCACGGTCACAATCAGGATAAGAGACAACGGCCCCGGCGCGGCCCCATCTGTCCTCGCAAACCTCTTCGACCCGTTTTTCACGACGAAGAAGGTCGGCGAGGGGTCCGGCCTCGGCCTCTCCATTGCATACGGCATCGTGAAAAAGCACGGAGGTACAATCCATGCTGCCAGCGCCAAGGACGGCGGCCTGGAGATAATCGTGGAACTTCCCGTAAACACAGCGGGAAGAAATTAAAGAAAAGGGATATATGAAGCAGGTGACGTGCCTTTGCGCGGATAGCAAGTCCATGGTACTATTCCGGGTAATTCTATAAGAACAAAAGAGGGAGGGACAAAATGGCCGCGAAAAGAATTCTTATAGTGGACGATGAGCCGGACGTCCTCAACGTCCTTTCACGAAACTTCACCGGCGAGGGCTACGAGGTCTCTACCGCCTCCAACGGTCACGAGGCCATGATCAAAGCCATCGAGAGACAGCCCAATATCGTCCTCCTCGACTACATCATGCCCCTCATGGACGGCCTCGATGTCCTCGGGGAACTGAAAAAGGAGATGCCCGAGGTGGTCGTCATCGTCATCACTGGCAGGGGATCGGAGAACGTCGCCGTGGAGGCGATGAAGACAGGGGCCAAGGATTACATCCGGAAGCCGTTCGATATGGACAGGCTAACGGAGATGGTGGACACTTATATCGAGGAATATTACGACACGATCGTCAGGAGAAACCACGAATATGCTTACCCCCTCGGCGACGAGGTCGTACACCGCTATGAATTTCTCCGCACCATCTACTCCTCGCCCAACCCCGATATCACGAAGCTCTCGGTGAAGTTCGGGTATAACAGGAACTCTTTCTACAAGTTCGACCGGGAGATGAGAAAGTACGGCGTCCGGGGCATCTTCGACAAGACAAAGAAGGAGCTCGAAGAGGAACTGGGAACGGGAGAGGAGTTCTACCCCAAGAGGGAGATACCGAGGCCGGATGCGGAGGACTCACCGGGCGAGAGGTATCCCTTCAGCCAATTCGTCAATCCCGCCGACAAGGTCCAGATAAAGCTCGAGATGCTGAGAGAGGCCGCCACGAGCACAAAACCCCACATCGGGGAGATTACACAAAAATACGGTTTCAGCAGGCAGCTCTTCTACACGCTCCACGACAGGTTCTCCGGGTACGGCGCGCTGGGCATACTGAACAGGAAGAAGAGAAAGGGCAAAAAACGGAAAAATGGAAATATATAAACATAAAAATATGGAATTATATTTCCATATCACCTTGCTTTCATATTTCCACTCTTAACAACCGCTTGACCTCCCCGTGCTCTTGCACTATATTTCGGTAACATCCGGAGAATTTCGGGAAAAACGCCGCGGTAGCTCAGCCGGTAGAGCAGGGGACTGAAAATCCCTGTGTCGGCGGTTCAATTCCGTCCCGCGGCACCAGTTTTCCCGGGCCCACGTAGCTCAACCGGTAGAGCAGCTCATTCGTAATGAGCAGGTTATCAGTTCGACTCTGATCGTGGGCTCCACACATAGAAATGTGATTGCCTGGAAAGGCAATCACATTTCTATCAGTACTGCTTCCTGAGGTTCGAGGGAAGGATCTTCAGGTTGTTCCGGTACTTCGCCACCGTCCGGCGGGCCAGCCGAATCCCCTTCCGCGCCAGAATGTCGACAATCCCCTGGTCGCTCAAGGGTTTCCTGTGGTCCTCTTTCTCTATCAGCCTCGCGATGGCATTCTTCAAGTTCCTGGATGAAACCGCCTCCCCCTCGTCGGTCATCAGGCCGGATGAGAAGAAGAACTTCAGCTCCAGCAGCCCCTGCGGGGTCTGGATGTACTTGTTGGCTATCGCCCGGCTGACGGTCGATTCGCTTATGTTCAACGAACTCGCGATATCACCCAGAGTCAGCGGGCGAAGACGTGAGATTCCATCATCGAGAAAATCCCTCTGCTCCTGGACTATCTTTTCGGCAATGCGGTAAATCGTCTTCTGCCTCAGCGCTATGTTCTTGATAAACCACTTTCCGCCCCTCACCTTATCCTGGATATACTTCTTCGTCCCCGGGTCGAGTCGGCCGGCGGCCATCAGCCCGCGGTAGAAGCTGCTGATCCTCAAATGCGGGACCCTTTCGTCGTTGAGGATGACATCATACCCATCGTCTGTCTTCTCCAGAAAGATGTCCGGGCTGATATAAAAAGACGGATCGCCTCCGAAGAGGCGGCCCGGCTTGGGCTCGAGGGAGGCTATGAAGTGGGCCGCCTGCTGCACCTGCGACAAAGGCCTTTTAAGGGCATGGGATATCCTCGGGTATTTCTTGCGAGCCAGCTCGTCAAGGAAATCGCGCACGATTATATGGGGCAGGGAACCCTGCTTGCCCAGGCGCATCAGCTGTATCAGGAGGCACTCCCTGAGGTCCCTCGCGCCCACGCCTACCGGATGAAAGCTCTGCACCTTTTCGAGGACTACCTGGACCTCGGACTCCGGGCAACCCGCCATGCCGGCGAGCTCTTCGACGGTGGACCTCAGGTAACCGTTGTCGTCTATATTGCCTATGATTATTTCCCCTATCATCTTTTCCTGTTCGCCAGTCGCCGTTATAGAGAGCTGGGCGAGGAGGTGGTCCTGGAGAGACTCCGGGCGGGTGATCATCGTCTCCATGAACCTCCTCTTCTCCTCGTCCTCCCGGGTGTACTTCCTGAATGACCCGCTCTGGCGGAAGTACTCCCGCCATTCGTCGTCGAGCTCGGATAAATGGGCGAACTCCTCGTCGAAATCCTTGTCCGGCGCCTCGTCGCCGTCCCCGGTCTCTCCTGCCGACTCCGTCGCCATCGTCTCCTCAAGGATAGGGTTGGCGGCCATCTCCTGGCTGACCAGCATCCTGAGGTCCATGAGGGGCATCTGCAGCATCTTGATCGCCTGCTGCATCTGTGGAGACAGTACGAGTGTCTGCGTCTGCTTGAGAATCTGTTCGAACTTAAGCGCCATCTCTTCTCCCGTGCTTTACTGTTATATTATAGCCGGGAACAAGTTGTTATGAAATAGAAATAAAGAAATAAAGTTCCTGCTTTCGCGGCTCATTCTCCAGTATCTCGTGAAGCGTGAAGCGAATAAAAAGATACAGGATGCAAGATGCAGGATTTATATTTTTCGTCCCTCGTCCAGAGCTTGTCCTGACGTAGATCCTGTCGAAGATCCTGAGCTTGCCGAAGGGTGCACTTCGACTACGCTCAGTATAAACTCCGCCGCAGGAAACATTCGTCTTCTCTTTGTGCCTTCGTGTCTTGGTGGCAGCTTATTTGTATATTCTTATATTTTTCTGTTTTTTGTTTCTTGCATCTTGTTTCTATTTTTTCCGTTTCACGTTTAACGTTCAACATTTCACGTCTTCTCGGTTAAAGATTTCCATGTTTTCATATTTCAATACTTCACTGTATTTCCAATCGGCTCCGTTATATAATCGCCGGGACTGGAGACACCGATGAGACTGAAAATCTGTATCCTTGCCAGCGGGAGCGCGGGCAACTCGATCCATGTAGCCTCCGACACAACAGATATTCTCATCGACGCCGGCCTGAGCGGAAGACAGATAGAGGCGCGCCTGGGGACCATCGGGAAAAAGGTCGAAAACGTCGACGCCGTCCTCATCAGCCACGAGCACTCCGACCACATCAGGGGCCTCCGCTTCATCGATAAGAAGACATCCATTCCCGTTTATCTCAACAGCGCCACGTCCAGGGCCGTCAAGGACCGGGGATTCCCGCTTTCCAGGGCCAGGATATTCACGAACAACTCGCCCTTTACGCTGGGAGACATCCGGGTCACACCTTTTTCCGTCACGCACGACGCATCCGACCCCGTCGGCTTCGCCGTCTACGCGGGGGAAGTGAAGATATCCATCGCCACCGACCTGGGCCACGCGACCCACCTGGTCAAGGATATGTTGAGGGGCTCCCACGCCATAGTCATCGAGGCGAACCACGATCCGCGGCTACTGCGGGACCACCCCAGGCCGTGGGCACTGAAACAGAGGATAAAGAGCAGGCAGGGCCACCTTTCCAACGAGTCGGCCGCAAGCCTGATAGAGGAGGTCGCCACCGAAAAACTGCAGGCCGTCTTTCTGGCCCACATATCAAGCGACTGCAACAGGCCACACATAGGCATCGAGAAAATATCCCGAAGCCTCGCCAGGCTCGGCTTCGGGGAAACGGCCGTTATAGCGACCTGCTACGAAAGGCCCACCGGTGTGTTCGAGATCTCGGCCGACAACGACGGCGGTGGTGCGCCCGCGCGCTATACGGATAAAGAGACCCTCCAGGGTACCCATATCGAAGAGGAATAGAAAAAATTGTTGGACAAAATACGGGGGAATCAATTATAGTTTTTCAACGAAGTTTCCGACATATTTATAGACCGGCGTTAACCGGTAATCAACGAGGAGGAATACCTCAATGGAAGAAAAAAATCACACGGATAAGAGCGGGGCTTTAAAGGGCGAGTTCGACAGCGTGCGGGATTTTCCCGAGGAGACGCTCTGCCCAAGCTGCGGAAAGTTCGTCGGCGCCTACGAGAAATGCCCCTACTGCGGCGCGACGCTTAAAAAGAGGATGGCCCTGGCGATATTCAAGCGGGGGTGCCTCGTCATGTCCGTCGTCGGCCTGATCGCGCTGTGGTACGCCGCCGTGATGATGGAGCCGGAGCTCATAACCATCGGCGAGATCGGCCCGACTTACAACAAGGGGATATTCAGGGTCAAGGGGATCGTCGACAAGGTAAAAATCAACCCCGACGCTTTCTTCAAGGTACAGTTCCACGTCGACGACGGGACGGGTAAGATCAAGCTCCAGACGGGTGACCTGGAGAAGCTCGAGCTGATGAATAAGGTTCCAAATATCGGAGACGAGGTCGAGGCGATAGGCGAGGTCTCCCTCTCCGCACAGTTCGGCACGTCAATGAACCTGAAAGCGCCCGGCAGGATGAAGATGATCAGGAAAGAGGTCCAGACCGTAAAGATAGGCGATATCGACGACGAGGACGTCGGGCAGATGTACGCGCTGCACGGCGAGGTTGTGAGCGTCAGCGAGTATCCATACGGAACGCTGGTTATGCTGGGGGACGAGACGGGCTTCCATGAAATTACCATCTCATCCTACCAGATGGAACAGCTCCCCGACGCCGAAGCGGTGATGACGCCGGGAACCGAGCTCGACATAGTCGTCCTCGTCGGCTCGTACAGGGACGCGCTGCAGATCAAGCCCCGCACGCCCCAGGATGTACAGGTGTCCGGCGAGGACACGATAGAGACCTCGAAGATACCGAAGAAAATGGTTAAGAAGGGCTATGCGAAGGCTGATATCGGCTCGCTGAAAGCGTCCGACAAGGGCAAGAAGGTGCAGGTCAAAGGTAAGATCTCGGGCGTCAAGAAGTTCAACAAGATGACCAAGATCACACTCACCGACGGCACCGGCTCCGTGGACGTCACCCTCTGGGACAGCCAGTTCGCCGACTACCCCAACAAGGCGTCCGTCCTGAGAGAGGGGAGCGAGGTAATCGTCTTCGGCAAGGTGGACGAATACCAGGGGACCGTCCAGTTAAAGCCCGGGGACAAGAGCGACCTCGAACCGGTGAAGAAGGACGCCCCGCCAAAGAAGAAAGAGGAGAAAAAGCCTGAAGCGCCGAAGCCGGAGCCGACGAAGCCGCCGGCACCGAAGCCCGCGCCAACCAAAGCGCCGACGAAACCCGAGCCGACGAAGCCGCCGGCACCTAAGCCCGCAGCAACCAAAGCGGAGACGAAGCCCGAGCCCACAAAACCGCCGGCAGCGAAGCCGACTCCAGCTCAAACGGAGGCAAAGGTCGAACCAACTAAGGCGGCGGAGCCACCTGAGAAGAAGCCCGAGGCAACAAAGCCCCCGGCGACGAAGCCTGAAGCGACGGAGACCGAGGCTCCCACCAAGAAAAAAGAGCCCAAGGCGGAAGCGCCAAAGAAACCCTCCATCACCTTCACTCCACTGAAGATCGGGGAGATCACGATGGAAAAGGACGGGACATTCGTTGAGATAAAGGGCGAGGTCGCCGGGTCGCGCGAGTTCTCGAAGGGCCTCAAGCTCGAGGTAAAAGACGACTCGGGAACGATAGACGTTGTCCTCTGGACCAATCTCCTGGAAAAGCTGACGGACACGGACAAGCTCACGAAGGACGGCGCAAAGCTCTCCGTCAAGGGCAAGGTAGGGTCATTCAGGGAAGAGATGCAGCTGACGCCGAAGTATCCCAACCAGATAAAGCTGTCTGATTAATAAAATTTTTCTTAGAAAAATTTTATAAGGAGAAACAAATGGAAATGGCACTTGTTATCCTGTTCTACATAATCCTCGGAACGCTGATCGGGTGCTTCTTCTCGCTCATACCCGGCCTCCACATCTACAACGTCGCGGGTATGATCATCGTCTTCTGGCTCGGCTACCAGGGCGTCATACCCGGCTACGCCATGCCGGCCTTCTTCATGTCCCTCATAGTGGCGTTCTCCATCATCAACACTGTCCCATCGATGTTCCTGGGAGCACCGGACGAGTCTGCCGTCTTCGTTATGCTGCCGGGCCAGAAATACATGATGGACGGGCGGGGCTTCGAGGCGGCGGCGCTGACCGGCGTCGGCGGCCTGACAGGCATTACCGTGCTCGTCCTCATGACCCCCTTCCTGTACAATGTTCTCCCCTCCGTCAATAAGCTCATCGGCGGGATGCGCTCCTACTGGATCATGGCCCTGGTCATCACCTACATGCTCATGAGCGAGTGGCCAAAGGGGACGGGTATGGGCAAGAAGACGGTCCTCGGCAAGATATGGAACGCGTGGCAGAACCTCGCGGCCGGCATCTTCACATTCATCCTCTCGGCCATCCTGGGCTTCATCGTCCTCAACAGGACATTCGTCCCAAAGGAGGTCGCCTTCCAGAACATCATGCCGGCCTTCGTGGGCCTATTCGCCGTCTCAAGCATAATCTCGTGCCTGATATCGAAGCAGGACATCCCGAAGCAGCACATCGGCAAATCCATAGACCTCGACCCCAAGCTGATGGGCCTGGGGACATTCTCCGGCGTGCTGGGAGGCGGCATAGCCGCCTTCTTCCCGGGCGTAACCGGGGGAATAGGCGGCCTCCTGGCGGGGCACGCGACCGCCCAAAGAGACGACAGGCTCTTCGTCATCTCCCAGGGGGTATCCAAGTCCGTCTATTACATCGGGGCTTTCATGCTCTTCTTCGTCCTGGCCTTCGGGGCGCACGGGACCGGACCCCTGCGACGCGGGGGGATGGCCATGATTCTCACGCCCATCGTCCAGCCCATGTCCGGCCAGGACTACGTCATCATCGTGGCAACGGTCCTTATCGGCGGGGCACTCTCATTCTTCTTCCTTCTGTGGTCCTCCAGGTGGATAATCTGGCTCATATCGAAGATCGACTACAGGATCATAAACTGGGTATCCTTGGTCCTCATCCTGGCCATCGTTATCGGTTTCACCGGCATGTGGGGCCTCTTCCTGATGGCCGTCGCGACGTTCATCGGTCTGATCCCTATCATGTTCGGCTGCAGGAGGAGCAACTGCATGAGCATCCTTCTCGTCCCAATCTGCCTGAGCATGGCGGGGGTGGGCGATACAATAGTCAAGTTCATGGGACTTTCTTGAGGGGAGAGATAGTATGAAAGGATTGACGCATTTCATGAGCGGGGTGGCCCTCTCGACGTTTCTCCAGGCGCCCGTCAGCATGTGCTGGGAGGAGAGGTCTTTCATCCTCGTCCTGGGCGGGCTGTTCGGCATCATGCCCGACACGCTCGATTTCAAGGTCGGGCAATTCTTCTCGAAGGTAGATATCGAGGTTGAATGCGACCCGAACGAGCCGGACCCCCAGAAGATGGCCGAGCAGATCGGCATGGCCATGGAAAAGGCCTACGAAACGGGCAAGCTGGTCAAGTGCCAGCTCTACCCGATGAGGCTGGGAGTCGACCTTTGGCGGCAGTACGTCATCAAGTTCGACGGCGAGACCAACGAAGTCGTCGTAATCATAAACGAAATCGTCACCACCTCCCAGAAACCCTACGCCGGCACGGCGCCGAAGGAGAACAGGATCGGCAAGTACAGGGTTAAGTGTAAGATGCTCGAGACCCACGGCAGGCCATCCGTGGTCGACATCATGAGCGGCCCGCAGTATGGCTTCAAGAGGGCCGGCGACAGGGTCGAGGTCGAGTTCCTCCCATGGCACAGGACCTGGAGCCACAGCTACGTCCTGGGCTTCATCCTGGCCCTCCCCGTCTGGCTCATAGCCTCGCTCGTTACGAGCTGGTCTATCGGCTGGCTTTACGGCCTCGTGGCCTTCCTCGGTTTCGCCATACACATCACCGAGGACCTCACCGGCCACATGGGAGGTTCGCTCCTCTGGCCGTTCCTGAAGGAGCGGACGAACGGTCTCTGTCTCTTCAAGGCGAGCAACCCTCACGCCAACTTCTCGATCGATTACGCGAGCCTCTGCATCATCGTCTGGAACATCAACAGGCTGGGCCCCCCGCACCGCGTCTTCCACCTCCCGGCGCCGTTTTACTTCTTCGCTACGCTCATCATCCCGCTCGGGATCTATTTCAGCATCGCCAAGGTGTTCGGCAAGAAGGGGAAGAAGCAGAAGGTGGGGGTGATCAGCGCCGAGGACGCCCTCGCCGCCGACGCCGCCGCCAAGAACGAGGAGATGAGGTACGAGCTCGATGACATCGCCGTCAGCGACTGATAATATAATCCGGCCTTCGGCCGGATTATATATTAAAAGAGCCTTCTAGCGTAAGCGGGCTTGCCGGCGTAGAAATCAAGTGGGTTCAGGGCCCCTCCCCCGTAGCCGTAGTTCCCCTCCGCGATAGCCTTCAGCGTAGTCACCGTCTTCGGCGAGATCGAGTCGACGATCCGAATGCCGAGATAATCCAGCATCCACGAAGGGGCGTGTATCACCTCGAAGTGGAGCATGTCCCGTATCCCCGTCGGAAGGCCCTCGGCGTTACCCGTGTGGCCGATCCTGCCGATCACGTCACAGGCCTTCACGTACTCCCCGACCCGGAGAGGCGGTTTCGCGTCCAGGTGGGCGTACAGGGTGTAATAGTCGTTCAGGTGATCGATGATGAGGGTGAAGCCGTAGCCCTCCGTCAGCGTGCCGTTCATCTCGTTATAAACGACGATGCCCGGGCTGACGGCCCTGACAGGTGTCCCCCTCCGGGCAAGGAGGTCTATACCCTGGTGTTTCTTCTCCCCCCCCCTCCGTGGCGCGCCGAACTCGCCCTCCGGCCGCCTGACCGGCCCGTCAACGGGCAGCCTGGAGAAGCGTATAACCGGAAGAGTACTCCTCTTTGCCGGTTCAACGCCGTCCCTGCCGCAGCCTGCAAGGGTAAAGATAAAAAATAATAATAAAGCGGTGAAATACATAAAATTTTTCAAAGAAAAATTTTATTTAGAGAGGAATTTAACAAGCTCGACTATGATTTCGTCGACGAGGTCTGCTATGATTTTGACCTTCCGCGCCCTGAGCCACTTATTCCCCCGCGGGCTCAGGCAGAGGACGGAGGCGGGGAGCCTTCCCAGGTCGGAGGACTTGTGCCCCCTGAACGATTTGCGCCGGGAATCGCCGAACGGAAACTCCGATTGTGAATACCTCTTTTTCCCCGGAGTCTTGCTCTTAGCACTCATGATTAAGCCCCGATTATAAACAGCTCCCTATCTTCATGTAAAACAATTTAACAAGCCGTTAACAATCAGTTATCAAATAAGCGAGGAAGCCGGGGCTCTGTGCCGGCTCCAGCACGCACCGGCACCGTAAGGCCGCCGCATAAAGATCGCCGGGCGAGTTGGACGCGCCCGCGCCTCACTCCGGCATTTCACGGTCTTCTCCGCATCTTTGCCGACAGCTTGATGGCAACGGGAGTATAAAATCAGTTAAAATGTTAGAGTACCTTAAATTCCTCTATTTTTTTATTGACCCGCTGCAGCAGTCTGCCCTATAGTCATGGCTTATCAATAGGAAAGGAGCATGGCTTATGGTGCAGCTTAGAACCTATATAGTTTTGGATAGTCTACAGCTCCAGCTCGCCTCCTACGTCGCCTCATCCGCCAAGGGCTTCATGCCCGTTTCCGGCATGGCGGCGCTTTACGTGGAGGTGGCCCCGGGGATGGAGATCAACCGCGTCATGGACGTGGCGCTCAAGTCAACGGACGTCAGGCCCGCTGTCATGCTGGTGGAGAGGGCCTACGGCCTCCTGGAGGTCCACTCGTGGGACCAGGGCGCCGTGAGGCAGGCGGGAGCCGCCATTCTCGACGCCCTGGGGTTGCAGGAATCGGACAGGCTGAAGCCGCAGGTCGTGGCCACGCAGATCATACGGAAGATCGACGCCCACCAGTCGCAGCTAATCAACAGGAACAGGAAAGGCTCCATGCTGCTTGCCGACCAGACGCTCTTCATCCTGGAGACCGACCCGGCCGGCTACGCGGTCCTGGCCGCCAACGAGGCGGAGAAGGCAGCGAACATCACGCTCGTAGAGGTGCGCCCCTTCGGTCGGTTCGGCAGGCTGTACCTGGGCGGAGAGGAGCGCGACATCATGGTCGGCAGCGAGGCGGCGCTTGCGGCGATAGAATCGGTGAGCGGCAAGCCAGCGCCGAAAAAGGGAGAATAAACCGGTAACAAGTCACATACCAGAAGGAGGATAGGGTTATGGCCGAAGCATTAGGCATGATAGAGACAAGAGGTTTCGCAGCAATGGTCGAGGCATCCGACGCCATGGTAAAGTCTGCCAAAGTCGAGCTCGTGAGTTACGAGAAGATCGGCGGCGGCTTTGTCACCGCGATAGTCCGCGGCGACGTCGCGGCGGTCAAGGCGGCGGTGGAAGCGGGCGCGCGCGGCGCCGAGAAGGTCGGCGAGCTGGTCAGCGTCCACGTCATACCGAGGCCGCACGTCAACGTAGACCAGGCGCTGCCGCTGGGCCGCCAGGGCAAAAGCAAATAGTCCGGGCCACGGAAAGCAAGAGGTAGAGGGGGCGCCCCGCGCCCCCGCAACCCGGAGAAGAGACAATGCTCATCGGCAAGGTCGTTGGAACCCTCGTTTCGACTCATAAAGAGGAGAAGCTCAAGGGGCTTAAGTTCTACGTTCTCCAGAAGCTTGACATGCGCGGCAAGCCCGAAGGCGGTTACGTCGTTGCCGTGGACGCCGTGGGGTCGGGAGAGGGAGAGTACGTCATCTACGCCTCGGGAAGCTCCGCCCGCTACACGCGGCAGACCGAGGGCAAACCAGCCGACGCCGCAATCACCGGCATCATCGACACATGGGATGTGGACGGCGCCGTGCAGTACGACAAGAGCAAAGACGAGGCGCGAAAGGGACGGTAACGACGGGGGAGAGAAATGCAGGTTTCTGAAGAACAGGTCAAGGCCATCGTCGAAAACGTCCTCCGGAAGCTGGCGGGGGCGGATCCATCCGTGGCCGCTCCAGAGAAGGAAGAGGCACCTATTGACGCGGGCGAGGGAATAGTCGCGGACATAGACGAAGCCATGCGCCGCGCCCGGCGCGCCCACGAGGAACTCGTCGCGCAGACACTCGAGACGCGCGTCGGGATGATAGCTGCGATACGGGAGACGGTAAAGAAGAATGTCGAGCTCATCTCGAAGGCAGCCTTGGAGGAGACCGGCATGGGGCGCGTGGAGGACAAAATCAAGAAGAACCTCCTCGTCGCCAGGGCGACGCCCGGCATAGAGGACATCCCGCCCACCACCTACACCGGCGACCACGGCCTCACGCTTGTAGAGAGGGCCCCCTACGGGGTGATCGCGGCGATAACGCCATGCACCAACCCCACAGAGACCATCATCTGCAACGGCATCGGCATGATCGCGGCCGGCAACGCCGTCGTCTTCAACGTCCACCCGTCGGCCAAGGCCGTCTCGGCGATGATGGTCAAGCTGCTTAACGAGGCGATACTGGCCGCGGGAGGGCCGCGCAACCTGCTCAACTGCATCGCCAACCCGACCCAGGAGACGGCCCAGGCACTGATGAAACACACCGGCGTCGACCTGCTGGTGGTGACGGGCGGCGGGGGCGTCGTGAAGGCGGCGATGAACAGCGGCAAGAAGGTAATCGCGGCTGGTCCCGGCAACCCTCCGGTGGTCGTCGACGAGACAGCGGATATAGAGAAGGCGGGACGGGACATAGTGGCGGGAGCGTCACTCGACAACAATATCATCTGCGTTGACGAGAAGGAGGTCATCGTGGTCGAGAGCGTCGCCGACCAGCTCAAGGCCGCGATGTGCCGCAACGGCGCACACGAGCTGACGAAGAAAGCCGACATCGACCGCCTGACGAACCTCGTGATCAAAGAGAGGAACAACCCGCCGCAAGAGAGCGTGATCAACAAGAAGTACGTGGGAAAAAATCCCAGCGTCATACTGGCTGATATCGGCATCTCCGTCGGAGACGACGTGCGGCTCGTCCTGATAGACGTGGACAGGAACCACCCTCTCGTCTGGACCGAGCAGCTCATGCCGGTCATGCCGCTGGTGAGGGTCCGGGACGTCGACGAGGGCATCGACCTCGCGCTGGAAGCCGAGCACGGCTACAGGCACACGGCCTCCATGTTCTCGCGGAACATAGAAAAGCTGAGCAAGATGGCCAGGCTCGTCAACACATCGATATTCATCAAGAACGGACCCAACTACGCCGGGCTCGGCGCCGGCGGGGAAGGGTACACTTCCTTCACCATAGCCAGCCCGACCGGGGACGGCCTGACGTCGACGAAGACATTCACGCGCTGGCGGCGCTGCACACTCGTCGATTACTTCAGAATCGTATGAGATAAATTTGCTCGCTTCGCTCGCAAATTTATTACGGAACCACGGATTAAACTGATTAGACAGATTATCTTGGAGTATTATAAAAGTTTTTTTTAATCAGTCTAATCCGTAAAATCCGCGGTTAATATTTTGGTCCGGTGCGCGAAGAGAACGGTGAGGAACGGGAATGGACCTCGTTAGGAAGGTTTGGGAGGCGGGCGTGGTGGGCGCCGGGGGGGCAGGTTTCCCCACGTGGAAGAAGATCGACGCTCAGGTCGACACCGTAATCGCAAACGGCGCCGAATGCGAGCCACTCCTGAGGAACGACCGTAACCTCATGGCCGCCAGGGCGAAAGACGTGGTCAGGGGAATGGAGCTCGTCATCTCCTCCATGAATGCAAAGGAGGGGATCATAGGCCTGAAGAAGAAGTACGCTAAGGCCGTCGCCGCATTCAAAAACGAGCTAAAGGGCAGGGAGAACATCAGGCTCCACCTTCTTAATAGCGTATACCCCGCAGGAGACGAGTTCGTCCTCGTTTACGAGGTCACCGGCAAAGTCGTGCCCGAGCAGGGCATACCCCTGGACGTGGGAGTGGTCGTCAGCAACGTCGAGACGTTCGCGAACATCGCGGCAGCCGCCGATAAGGGCGCAAGCGTGATCTCCCGGTTCGTGACCGTGACGGGCGCGGTGAAGGAGCCGAAAACGGTCATCGCCCCCATCGGCATGCCCCTGTCGGAGCTCATCGCCGCCGCGGGAGGGACGCACCTCGACGACTACGTCATCCTCACGGGCGGCCCAATGATGGGGACCATCGAGAACGACCCCGCAACCCCGGTGTCGAAGACGACGACCAGCATCATCATCCTGCCCCCGGACAACCCGACTGTGGTAAGGAAGACGCGGCCGCTTTCCATAGATATCAACAGAACGAAAGCCATGTGCTGCCAGTGCAACTACTGCACGATGATATGCCCCAGGGCGATGCTGGGCCACAGCCTGAAACCACACATTATAATGAGGTCGATCAACCTCGGCCTCCCCTCTCCCGCGACAAACGTTACAATGGCCGCCCTCTGCTGCAACTGCGACCTCTGCGGCGTTTACTCCTGCCCAATGTGCCTCCCGGTCGGCAGGATCAATGTGGAAATCACCGATACCATGTCGGAAATGGGGTGGAAGCCCGCCCCGCGGACGGAGGAGCCCTCCCCCCACCCCATGAGGGAGTACAGGCTGGTGCCCGTGAGCAGGCTCACCATGAGGCTCGGACTGTCCGATTACGACCGGGACGCCCCGCTCGACAGCAGAAAGCTCAAAACCGGGAGGGTCCGCATTCCTCTCAAACAGCACATCGGCAAACCGGCGGCGCCCATCGTGAAGAAGGGCGACACGGTCAAAGCCGGCCAGCTCATCGGCGACCTCGAATGGGGGACGATGGGGGCGCGGGTGCACGCGTCTATAAACGGCGTCGTCGCTCGCGTCGACGACGAGGTAATCATAGAAGCGAGGTAAAAATCGGAGAGCAATCCATGGAACCGGCAATAGGGATTATAGAATTCAACAGTATCGCGGGGGGCATCTACGCCACGGACGCCATGGCCAAAAAGGCGCCGGTCGAGATAGTCGACTCGAAATCGATCTGCCCCGGAAAATACATGATCCTCATAACGGGCGCCGTCGCTGACGTAGACGAGTCGCTCAGGGCGGGCATCAAGGCCGGCGCGGAGACGGTGACCGACCACTTTTTCATCCCGAACGTCCACCCCCAGGTGATCCCCGCCATACTGGCCGCCACTCCTTTCGAGGAGATGAAGGCCATCGGCGTGATCGAGACCTTCTCCGTTCCTTCCACCATAATCGCCGCAGATGCCGCAGCGAAAGCCGCGGATATTAACCTCATAGAGCTGCGGCTGGCCAACGGCCTCGGCGGGAAGAGCTACCTGACCCTCACCGGTGAACTGCACGATGTGGAGGTCGCCGTCGACGCAGGAGTCGGGGCTATAAAGGAGATAGGAGCGCTCGTCAGAAAGGTCGTGATAGCCAGGCCGAGGGTGGACCTGGCAAAGTTCCTGGCCTAGATGAAGTCGGAGAGGGAAATAAGAAACGACATAGTGTCCGTCTGCCACATGATGTGGCAGAAGGGCTTCGTCGCCGCGACCGACGGAAACGTCAGCGTCAGGACCGGGAAAGACAGGATCCTCTGCACGCCCAGCGGCCTCAGCAAGGGCCTCGTTCAAGCCCGCGACCTGGTCGTGACCGACATGAGCGGGAAGAAGCTCACCGGGGAGAAGGACGTCACGAGCGAGATCCTCTTGCACCTGGAGGTATACCGGCGGCGCGACGACGTAGCCGCCGTCGTTCACGCTCACCCGCCGATGGCGACCGCGTTTTCAATAGCCGGCGTCTCCCTCGCCCAGTGCGTCATCCCCGAGGTCGTCCTGACAATGGGCGCCATCCCGACGTCCGAATACGCGACGCCCAGCTCCGGCGAGGGGCCTTCCGCCGTGAGCGACCTGATAACACGGTGCGACGCACTCATCCTGGACCGCCACGGGTCGCTGACAGTGGGGCCTGACGTATTTTCAGCTTATCTCAAGCTCGAAAAAGTCGAGCATTGCGCCCAGGTGACGTTAGCGGCGCGGCAGCTCGGAAAAGTCAGGACCCTTTCGCCTGAGCAGGTCAACAAGCTCGTAGCCCTGCGAAGGGACATGGGCATCGGCGGCAAGACAATAGAGTGCAACAACTGCGGCATCTGCACAATCGAGGAGGGAGAAAAAGGTCAGAGCGACCTCATAGAAAAACTGGTGGCAGAGGCAATACAATCAATAGGGCTCGAAAAGAAGGAATAGAAAAAGGTTCGCAGATTACCCGAAATATGAGGCAGGAGATATGACCGAAAAGAAAAAAGGAAAAGCGGAGAACCAGAAAACCGAATATCCCGAGGTAATGACCATAGAACAGCTCTCCGGCTACCTCCAGCTTCACAAACAGGTTATTTACCGCCATATCAGGAGCGGCAACATTCCCGTCAGCAGGATCGGCGCAACGATCCGTTTTAAGAAGTCGGTCATCGACGAGTGGCTCGAGGACTCCGCGCTCCGGAGCCTTCAAAAATCCAGGGAAGCGAAAAGAGAGGTATCCTATCCATCGTTTAATCCCGAAGAGGACTGAACTTCTCCTTCCCGCTCTTCTGGCAGCCTGCCTGGCCGCCGGATGCGCCTCCACAACGGCAGTAAAGATCCCCCCCCCGAAGAAGGCCATCCGGATCGACGACCCGTCCCGGTTCGCGGGCAAGGAGTGGTTCTGGGGAGTCTACATCATGGGCAAGAGGGTGGGCTATTCCTACCTTAACATCAAGCGCGCCCCTTCAATGAGAGACGCCCTGAAAATAACGTCCGGCCTCAAGCTGGACGAGATAATCAAGCGCGAGGAATACCAGGTCGACTACACGCGGACCGACCTGACGCTCCTGAAGTCGGAGTACAGCCGGAAATCCAACGGGGACGCGATTCGGGTAATCACGGTTGCCCGGCCCGGCAGGCTGGAGATAGAGACAACGACAATGGAGACATCGACCTGGAAGACAAGAAAGCTTACCCACTCGGTATACCCCTCGAGCGTTATAAATCTGCTTCCGCTGGTTCAGGGTCTCCGGGTAGACAACAGCTACCGCTATCCTGTCTTCATGCCGTCAACCGGCTCTGTTGAAACGGTAAGGCAACGTGTTAAATCCTGCGAGAGGCTCGAGGAGTTCGGAAGGCCGGCCTTCAGGCTGACAACGAAGCTCAAGGGGCGGAAAACCCAATCCTGGATCGACGCGAGGGGAAACATGCTGAAGGAGAAGGGGGATTTCGGAATCTTCTCCATGTCGCTCGTCCTGGAGAATCCATAACAAGCACTTATCCCGGCTTCGCCGGGGACTTTTGCCACTAAGACACTAAGGCACAAAGAATAATTATTATTAGCTTTTCTTCGTGTCTTCGTGCCTTTGTGGCTAGTCTAAATAACAAATTCTTATACGATCAAATTACTAGAGGTTACGAAGGGTTACAAAACTTGAAGATACACAAGATTACGGCCCTTCTTGAGAATGAATACGGTCGTCCGAAACAGCGGCAGCGCACGGGCCTCCTGGACCAGCTCGTCTCGACCATCCTGTCACAGAACACGACCGACACCAACAGGGACAGGGCATTCGGCAACCTTAAAAAGAAATTTCCCGACCTCATGTCCATCGCCTCCTCATCCCCGGAGGCAATAGAGAAAGCAATACGGGTCGGCGGCCTCGCGCGAATTAAAAGCCGCCGGATATACTCGATTATCCTGTCGTTGAAGCGCTCGAAAGCGGGCTCCGATCTCGGGCTCGGGAAAGGAATGGACAGGGACGCGGTCAGGAAGCATCTCATGTCCTTCGAGGGCGTGGGAAGAAAGACGGCTGACTGCGTCCTTCTCTTCGGGATGGGACGGGACGCCTTCCCGGTGGACACCCACGTCCACCGCGTTTCGCGGCGCCTCGGCCTGGTTCGCCATCGCATATCCCCCGAGGAGGCTGCCGGAGTCCTGGAAGGGGAAGTCCCCCCGGGACATCATTACAGCCTGCACATCAACCTGATCCGCCACGGCCGGAGGATCTGCCGCCCCAGAAACCCAAAATGCGCCGAATGCTGCCTCCGCCGCCTCTGTGAGAATAACCCCACACTTACGTGTGGGGAATGGATACCACACGCGTGAGCGTGTGGAGGAAAGATCAGCGAATGAGCGCGGGCGGCCCCATCAAGGGTCGAGTACAGCAATCCAAGGCGGCAATCGAGGTTACTAAGAGGTTACCAAAGGAGTTTCCACACTCACTGCGTTCGTTGTTACTAATTCCGGCTGCTCTTTAAGCAACCGGCCGAAGGACGTAGTAACCATTAGTAACAGATCGAAGAGCGTAGCAACCTTTCGTAACTGAAATAAGGGCCCTGCCCTTATTTTAAAAGAGGGGCACTCCCTTGCAGAACCGCTCCTTCTCTATCTGGCCGGAGTCGACCGACACCAGCGCGACGGTCTCCTTGCCGAATATCTTCAGCTTGACAAGGCGCGCCTCTATCTTCAAGCGCTCGCCGTTGTAGAACTCTCCCCTGATCGAGCCGTCGTAAATTATGAAATAGATATCGTCGGCCTCCTTACCGTCGATATAAACCTCCTTGAGCTTCAGCATGAGCGGCATGTAGATGGAGTGGGTGTTGTCCTCTATCGTCCCGTATGCTTCGACCGACTCTTTCAACAGCTCCACGTCGCAGTACGTCAGCGGTATGTCCTTTACGTCGCTGTAAACGCAGAACGTGCAAATGATGATCCCGTCATGATAGAAGCGAACCGGCCAGAACTTGCCGAACTCCATGCACCGCCTGTTCGGGTCAGTGTATGTCATCGACCATATTTTCCGGACGGTCTCCATGTTCTGCTCGGGCGTGCCGAAGAATACGAGGTCTATATCCTCGTCGTCCTCCATCCTGCCGTAGGCGAGGGAGCCGGTCACGCCCATCCGCTCCATGGGGATATCCAGAAGCTTGCTCACCTCTTTGAGCCTCCTGCCTATCTGGGGGTACTTTTCCATGACTCTGGAGAGGGAGACCTTGTCGTTGAACCATCCGTCGAAGTCCTTGAGGTCGAAAACCACGTGGAAATCGGTCACAACCGGCGTGGGCTCGGTCGGCTTGAGGGTCTTGTCTATCTTGTATTGATGCTCTATCTGCTTGTCGTGGGGGATCATCACGTGCTCCCCGTCGATCCACGCCTTCGTTATGCTGGTATAGTGCTCCCCGTGAATCTCGATGTCGCCCGCGGGATCGGGATAGTTGATGATCTTACCCAGGAAGTGGCCCGGCGGGTGAAAGTACCCCTCGGTATAGGTGAGCGCCCCGGTCTTCTTTAGAAAATAAGTCGTATCCATCACCACCGGCCCCAGCGTATCCATGGGCTGGAGGAGCTTCCCAATCTCGTACTTCCAGTCGTTTTTCATAATGCTCCTTTCCTTACTTTACAGATAACATTCATAGTCTTATAGCTATCTTTATCAGCGCCTCTTTGTTTTCTTGGCCTCCCGCCCTTCTTTCGCTTTCCTGTCTTCCAGGATCTCTTTATACCGCTCATCCCTGAGCCTGCGGCACTCCTTGCCGCTCTTGCATAGTTCCGGGTTGTTCCACATCGCCTCGAACTCGGCGAGAAAATCGTTAACAATGTGCCGGTCCTCCGGACCGGTAAAGACCATGAGATTTTCCAGGTTCTTGATCTCCGCGGAGCTCGACCAGTTATAGCTCCCCGAGGCCAGGAGATCGCGGTTTATTATGACGGCTTTGTGGTGCCAGATATGCGACTTCTGATGGAAGTGGTCGTACGCGGGCCCTCCCTCCTCATCTTTCCATGACCAGCCGGGGTAGTAGTGATATCGCACCTCGATGTTGGGGATGGGCCTGCCGCGGAACTGGCTGACCATTTTCTTATAGGCCTTTTCGACCGCTGTTTTTCGCTTCTCCTCATCCTCGATATAGGCGCCCCTCCGCTCGGCAAGCTCGCGGTACCGCTCCTTCTCGCCGCTGGCCACGCCGTCCATGTAGGGCACGGCGGAGTACTCCGACTCGTGCATGCTCAGGTTCGCGAGAATACGTATCTTGACGTCGGGAAAGTCCCTGCCGATGCGCAGTAGCGTGTCGGCAAGCCGCCTCGACGTGAAGCTGAAGATGGCCACGTCTATCGTCCCCTCACCCTTCTCCTTCGCCCTGCCGACCGCCATGGAGAAGCACTTCATAATCTCGTCGTCGAGGGGGGCATGGCTGTTGAAGAACACCTTCACATCCTGCCTTGCATCGGCGGGCAGGAGAAAGAGCGCCGCGGCAACCATAACAGCAAGGGCAGGCACTTTCATTTCTTCTCAACCTTTTCCGGATGGGGCTGCACCCTCCACCGCCCCATCTCCCACAGCCTGTCGAACTCGCCCTGGAACGCCCGTACAACGTCCGGGCAGCCCCAGAAGAAGAAGCGGTTATCATGGTAGATGAGCGTGGCCAGCCTGCTGATGTTGGCGCTCCCGTTATAGCAGTCCTTTCCATCGAAGATGCCGAACTTCTCGTGCATGGTCTTGAAGGGTATCCCGGTGACCTTCTCCGCCTTCTCCGGATCCAGCACCTTCACCTCTATCACCGGGCGGACCTTCTCGAGGTCCCCGACCATCGGGTCGATAATGGGCTTCTTCGTGATAAAGTCCGTGATGGATTCGTCGAGGAAGATACGGACCTTTACCCCCCTCTCGTTCGCCTTCAGGAGCTCGAAGTACTCATCGGACCTGTTGTCCAGTATGTAGGAGGCGATGTCTATCGTCTTTTCGGCCCGCCTGATCATGTCCGTCAGGGGGTTTGCCATGTTGCCGGGGGAAACCTTTTCCGACTCGAGGTCCGGCTGGAGCAGCACAATCTTCTTGTTATAGTTCTGCGGCGCGAGGCCGCCCGTCGGGCCGAAATAGACCTCGGCTTTGCAACTCTTCCCTGCGTCCTCCCCTGCAACAGCATACAGAGCAGCAAGCAGTACAGCTGCACCGACTAAAAGTCCTCGAATGTACCTAGTCCAATACACCGGCTCTATCCCTGAAAAAAAGTGGTTCAAACCCAAATTCCACACAGAAAGCATGAAAATATGGAATAAGGTAATATAGAAATAATTCTTGCAGTCTAAAAACCGCTTTATATCTCAATGTTTTTACGTTTTTCAGTTTGTGTTTTTGATATTTGATTTTTGATATTTGATTTTATCATATCCCCTCGACCGTATCTTCTCTATGGCCCTGCCCGCGTCCCTCGGGTACTCCGCCGCCAGTTCCTTCAGCAGGGGCAGGCACTCACTATCGCCGGACTCCCCCAGCGCGGCGATTGCCAGCTTTCTCAACCGGTCATTCCCCCCCCTGCCGGCCGCGGCCTCCCTGATAAAGGGAAGGCCCCGCTTTTTCATGAAATCTTCAGCCGGGCCGCCGGGGTTGCGACCCCCGATCAGCCCGATGATCCTGCAGGCGGAGATCTTCTTCCTCTCCGACCCCGCGCCGTCGAAGAAGGCGACCGCCCCCGCGGCCACATTCTCGCCGCCGTTCCTCCCCAGGGAGAGAACAACGCGCTCCTCCACTGCGGGGGACATCTTTTCCTGCCCTTCGTATAAGCTTAGAGCCAGGACGGGGTCCACGTAGCCGAGCGTCTCCCATGAATCCCGCTGTATCTGGGGGTCGAGGTAAGTCCGGGCCATCTCCGAGAGAGAGGGAATGCCCTCATCCGCCAGCACCTTTCCAAGCGCGTCATCCTGTGTCCTGTCGTGGATGCCCTTCATGGCGAAAATAGCCATGATCTTCGCCCGCGGCTCGCCTTCCAGGAGAAGGGCGGCAAGCGCCCGGCCCAGCTCGGCTCCGCCGCCGGCCCCCGCCTCGCGTGCGGCCTGCCACCTGGCGCTCACCGGACGGCGGCTTCCTATAAACCCGGCGACCGCATCCGCCGACTGCTCCTTCGGCGAGCGGGCCAGCTTCTCCACCGCCAGGAGGGAAGACTTCCCGTCGCCGCTCCTGGCTATCTCCGACAGGGACGCCACGGCAACATCGGAATCTTCCTCGCCGAGAAGCTCGACGATCTCCTCCCTCTCCCGGGAATCCGGGGCTGACCTGTACCTCTCCATCAGGACACCGGCACCCGGTTGGACATCCTCGCCGGTTCTCCGGCCCATCCGAACATAAAGGAAGAGGGCGGCGGATATAAGGACAACGGCGGAAACGATAAGCACAACCTTTCTCATAACAAATAAGGCTTCTGCAAAATAGCAATTAGTTTTATGTCAATTGGTTAAGCACCGAATTGTCTTCAATTTCCCTCGAATGGTTATTCATTTTATCGCCATCCATAATCCTTATCACCCAGCATCCCCGGATGTGTGCCATAAATGCCGCCGCTATCCTTGTAAAAACCCAAAGTTCCCGATGAGGGCGTTGGCGCCCAATCCGGCTGGAAGTTGACTGCAGAGATTAACGGTGTCGGGGTAACCGTTGCCGTAGGTGTGATAGTCGGTGTTGGCGTGACTGTGGATGTAGGTGTCGCCGTGGGCGTATTCGTAATGGTAGGCGTCTGAGTGGGCGTGTTGGTGATCGTGGGTGTCTGAGTGGGTGTGTTAGTTATAGTTGGTGTTTGTGTCGGTGTATTGGTAATGGTCGGCGTCTGCGTTGGCGTATTTGTTGTTGCGTTCGTAGGCGTGTTGGAAAGAATTGCGTACAACCTGTTATCCTTTGATCCAAAATAGATCGTTATGTCATCACCTATAGCAGGTCCTGATTGTACGCGGTTTGCAGTCGCGTAGCTCCACATAAAGGAACCATCAAAGCTAAAGCCGTAAAGGCGGTTGTCATTATTGCCCGCGTAAACGCTCCCGTCACTGCCTATAGCTGGGGCTGAATCGAAATCCTCTCCGCCCACATAGCTCCATAACAAGGAGCAGTTGGAGTTCAGGCTGTAAAATCTGTTGTCGCGAGAGCCAACATAAATTATACCGCCTGAACCTATGGCCGGTGAGCATTCGACCGTCCCTCCTGTTTCATAGCTCCATAATAGGGAGCCTTTCGAGTTAATGCTGTAGAGACGGTTGTCCCGAGATCCTGCGTAAACCGTCCCGTTCTCAGCTATGGCCGGTGAAGAGTTTGCATCCCCTCCGGTTATATAAGTCCAAAACAAGGAGCCAGCAGAGTTAAGGTTGTAGATGGTGTTGTCCCGACAGGCCGTACAAACTGTACCATCCGGACCTATTGCCGGTGATCCGTAAATGTAGTCCTGGAATGCATAGGTCCACGACAAGGAGCCATTAGAATTTAGGCTGTAGAGGCGATGGTCCCAAGAGCCCAAGTAAACCCTTCCCTCGGCACCTATGGTTGGCGAGGAGTAATCGAGCGGGCCTAAGGTTCTATAGCTCCACGATAAGGATCCATCGGAGTTAATACTATAGAGCCTGTTGTCCGAGGATCCCGTGTAAATTCTTCCGTCACTACCTATAGCTGGTGATGATCGGACACTACCACCGCTCACATAACTCCACGATAAGGATCCATCGGAGTTAATACTATAGAGCCTGTTGTCCGAGGATCCCGTGTAAATCTTCCCAGCCGTGCCTATGGCGGGTGAACTCTGATAAATCTCATATCCGGTTGCATAGGTCCACTTCAGAGCCAGCCCAGAAGCGAGAGGACCCTGATGCTGGCTCAGGCCCGTATGCCTCGCGTCGTGATGGAACATCGGCCAGGGGCCGGAATCAAGCTGGGCATTGGAGTTGAAGACAAAAGAAAAAAACATAACAAGCATAACCGCCACATGTCTTTTTACAGCCATCTGCTGCCTCTTGCTTAAAAAGGGATTACACGCCCCGTCTCCGGCAGTACTGCCGGAGCCTGATAACGAATCTCAGAGAGATTCTATCTCAGGATAATCACTTCAGCAAAGACTAATCATAAAACTTATTGCGTTATCCTGATTGGAAATCGGATTGCGAAGCCAGGCGGTGACTGTTATTATAAATTCTGCGAAGAGGAAAAGGAAGCAGGCTTCCCGGATCGACGGGCGGCCGCGGCCCACACCTGAAAGGAGGAAGCAGATGAAGCGGAAACTATGCATCGGCTCAGCAATCCTGTCGGTTTTTCTTGTAATCAACGCATTCCCCCAGGGAGGCGAGAAAAAGACCACTGCAGCCAGGGCAAAGCCCCTCGCCTGTATTATCGATCTCGACGGCACAATCGCCGACGAATCGGCGCGCAGGGAGGCCGCTGCCGGTGAGGACGGCAAACTCCAGGGAAAGGAGTGGGACGCGTACTTCGACACGTCGAAAGTGCCGGGTGACAAGCCCCTTCCTACGGGTCGGGAGACGCTCCACTGGCTCGACGGCCAGGGCATCACGATATTCTACGTCAGCAGCCGGCCGGCCACGATGCTCGAGGCCTCAAAGACCTGGCTCAAGGTGAACGGCTTTCCCCCCGGGGAAGACGTCCTCCACAAAGAGGATAAATACGAGAAGTCACTGAAGTACAAGACCCGCGTCATCGAGGATATTAAGGCCGGGGGTTACAACGTGCTCTTCGGCGTCGGCGACAGGGACAAGGACATCCAGTCGTACGAGGCGGCAGGCATCATCGGCATCAAATTGGAGCCCAACAAGGACGAAGAGTGGAAGCGAGCGAGGCGCGAGATCGAGGAGATACTTAAAAAGCAGGCTGCAACGAAATAAGATCAATGAAACCCCACGCATGCGTGATAGATATTGACGGCACTATAGCCGACGAATCCCTCAGGCGGAGAAGAGCGACCGACAGGGACGGCGACATAAACTGGCGGAAGTACTTCCGCGAGGACATCGTCCTGGAAGACCCCCCCATAGAGAAGGCGCGGGATGTCCTGAGATGGATCAAGGAGCAGGGGTGCCGCATTATCTACCTGAGCAGCAGGGACGACAAGCTTACCAAAACCACGAAAGACTGGCTCATCAAACACGGCTTCCCGGGCGGCGACTTAAAGCACCGGAAAAAGTATCAGAAAACCACCGAATTTAAAATTTGCACGATAAAGAGCCTGCAGAAAAGGTACGACATCATCTTCGGCATCGGCGACCGCGACGGCGACATAGAGGCCTACCGTGCGGCCGGCATCATCCCCCTGAGGGTAGTAACAAACCAGGAAGAAGACTGGGACCGCATCCAGCACGAGATCCAGAAGATCATCTGAAGTGGGTCGAAGGGCAAGATGCAGGATACACGAAGATGCTGGTTCTGAATCTTGATAATCAGCATAATCCAGTAAATCTGCGTCCTATAAAGAGGCAACGCTTCACCGAGGATCAGCTCATGCTCCCATGCTCTTCATAGGAGCATGAGGCCGTGTAACATAAGATGGACATTATCGTCCTAGTAAAGCAGGTGCCCGACACGAAGGCGGTCACGGCCGACGCCATGAAGGAGGACGGGACCGTAAACAGGGCCGCGCTCCCCGCCATATTCAACCCGGACGACCTCAACGCCCTCGAGCTCGCCCTCCAGGTGAAAGACCGGTACGGCGGGACGGTGACCGTCATGACAATGGGGCCGCCCCGCGCCTCGGAAATCCTGAGAGAAGCTCTCTTCAGGGGGGCGGACCGGGCCGTCCTCCTGGCCGACAAGAGGTTCGCCGCGTCGGACACGCTCGCGACCTCTCTTACTCTCGCTGCCGCTATCCATAAGATTGATAAATTCAACCTCGTCGTCTGCGGAAGGCAGGCAATAGACGGCGACACAGCCCAGGTCGGCCCGCAGACAGCCGAGAAGCTGGACATACCCCAGATCACTTACGTAGATGCCGTGATCTGGATAGAGGATAAACGGATTGCCGTCAGGAGGGCCCTGGACCCCGGCTACGAGATCATCGAATCGAGCCTGCCCTGCCTCATAACGGTCATGGGGGACTGCAACTACCCGCGGACCGCCAGCGCGAAAAGGATGATGAAGCTCAAAAAGGCCAGATCAACGGCGGAGCTGAAGAGGGAAGAGCCGGAGACGTGGGAGCCCGCGCGCGCTGCCCTCGATGAGAGGGGCCTCCTCATCGAGGAGTGGAACGCGGATTTCATCGGCCTTCCCCCGGGGGTCTGCGGCCAGGCCGGCTCGCCCACACTCGTCAAGAAGATAGAGAGCGTCGTCCTGAAGGGCGGGGATTTCAAATACATACCGCCGACGGAAGAGGGAATATCTTCGCTGATAGACGAGCTGATACGGGAGCATACTCTAGATTAAAAAAGGTTACAAGAATGAAAAAAAGACAACATTTAGTAACCCATAGTAACCGTTAGTAACTTGTAGTAACCCTGTTAAAAAGTATATGAAAAGCTTTGAGAGTGAAATGAACGGTTTTCATCGAGAGGGCACGTGAGTTCCGCGAAGGACATCTGGATATTCGCCCAGCACGAGGACGGTGAGATCGCGGAGGTTTCCCTGGAGCTCCTCGGGAAAGGCAGGGAGATGGCCGACAGCCTGGGCCGGAGGCTTGCAGCAGTACTGGTGGGGCACGATGTGAAGCGCCTGGCGCGGACCCTTATCGAGCACGGTGCGGACACCATTTACCTTGCGCAGGATCCGTCCCTCCGAGTTTACAGGACATTGCCCTACGCACGCGCAATCTGCGGCATCGCCCGCGACATGAAGCCAGAGATATTCCTCTTCGGCGCCACCCCCGTGGGCCGGGATCTCGCTCCCAGGGTAGCGTCGTCCCTCCGCTGCGGCCTCACGGCCGACTGCACCGACCTCCGGATAGGCGATTACACCTCGCCGAAAAAGAAGAAGTACGAGGACCTCCTCCTCCAGGTAAGGCCCGCTTTCGGCGGGAACATCATAGCGACGATAGTAAACCCCGAGACGCGCCCGCAGATGGCCACCGTCCGCGAGGGCGTCATGGCCGCACTGGAAGGAGACTCCGGCAGGGAAGGGGAGGTCATCGAAGTCCCCGCACGAATAGAGGAGGGCGACCTCGCTGTGGAGGTCATGGCGAGGAAGGCGGGGAAGAGAACGGTGAACCTGAGGAAGGCCAAGGTCATCGTCTCCGGCGGGGTAGGCCTTGGGAGCAAAGAGAACTTCGACCTCATATTCAAGCTGGCGGAGGCGCTGGGTGGGCATGTCGGCGCGTCGAGGTCCGCGGTAGACAGCGGCTTCATCGACAAGGAGCACCAGGTGGGACAAACCGGTACGACTGTGCGCCCGAAGCTCTACATCGCCTGCGGCATTTCCGGCGCCGTCCAGCACAGGGCCGGGATGAGCGAGTCCATGAAGATCATAGCCATCAACTCCGACCCGGAGGCTCCCATATTCGGCGTGGCGCACTACGGCATCATCGGCAACCTCCACGAGGTCATCCCCAAAATTATCAAAACCTATTTTTTTCGGAGAAAAAAATAGTGAGGAACTTCTTCGAGGACAACGAGGACCTTATATTCTGCTTCGAAAGCGACGGCCTCGAGCGCCTTGCCGGGCTCCAGGAAAAGGGCTTCGGGGAGCGCGGGGCATTCGACTACGCCCCGGCAGACGCGGCCGACGCCATCGACAGCTACAGGCGGACTCTCTCCATCCTCGGCGAGCTGGCGGCCGAGTTCATCGAGCCGCGGAGCGCGCAGGTCGACCAGGACGGCAGCGTCCTCGCCGGCGGCGAGGTCCGCTACGCCACTGGAATAAGCGAGTCGCTCGACATGCTCTCGAAGGCGGACCTCATGGGCTTCACCCTCCCGCGCCGCTACGGCGGCCTGAACCTCCCGACGATCGTCTACGCGATGGCCATCGAGATAGTCGCCCGGGCCGACGCGAGCCTGATGAACATATTCGGCCTCCAGTCGATAGCCGAGACCATAAACGATTACGCATCAGACAAGATCAAGGAGAAGTACCTCCCACTCTTCGCCTCCGGGGAGGTCACCGGGGCCATGGCCCTGACCGAGCCCGACGCGGGAAGCGACCTCCAATCGGTAAGGCTGAAGGCCGTCCCGGGAGACGACGGGATGTGGAGGCTGAGCGGCGTGAAGCGGTTCATCACCAACGGCGGCGGTGACGTGCTCCTCGTCCTCGCACGGTCGGAGGAGGATGCGGGGGGTCTCGGCCTGAGCCTCTTCCTCTGCGAGCGGAAGGCCGGGGTCAAGGTCAGGCGGCTTGAGGAGAAGCTGGGCATCCACGGCTCTCCCACATGCGAGCTTGAGTTCAACGACGTCCCGGCCCTCCTCATCGGCGAGAGACGGAGGGGCCTCGTCACCTACGTCATGTCGATGATGAACGGCGCCAGGCTGGCAATAGCCGCCCAGTCGATCGGCATAGCGCAGGCAGCCTACAACGAGGCGCGGACTTACGCATTCACTAGAGCACAGTTCGGGGAAAGAATAGAGAAGCTGCCCCCCGTCGCCGACATGCTCCTGGACATGCGGATGAAGATAGAGGGCGCCCGCGCACTGACATGCAAAACGGCCGAAGTGGTCGACACAGTCAGGGGCCTCTCCGCAGGGAGAGACACGCCCAGAAAAGAGATTCGCCGGCTCGAGAGGCTGGCAGGCATGCTCACACCCCTCAGCAAGTACTACGCCTCGGAGATGTGCATCGAGGTGACCTCAGACGCGGTGCAGGTACTCGGGGGGAGCGGCTACATGAGGGACTACCCGGTGGAGCGTCACCTGAGGGACGCGAGGATAACGAACATTTACGAGGGTACATCCCAGCTGCAGGTCCTCGCCGCCGTGAGGAGTGTCACCAGCGGCCTCGCCGGGAAGCTCTTCCTCGAACTGGAATCGGAGGAATACGACCGCCGCCTGGCGGGGAAGCTCTCGGAGGCGCGGGGGCTTCTTGAGGAAACCGCGGCCCACGTCAAGGAGAGCGAAGGGAGCGCCTACGTCGATCTGTACGCCCGGCACCTTGTCGACATGGCGACCGGAATAACGATAGGCTACCTTTTCCTGGAGCAGGCAAAACGCTCGGGGAGAAAGCTCCTCATGGCCCGGCGATTCATCACCAGGCTGCTCCCCGTAGTCCGCATGAAGGCCGAACAGGTGAAGAGCGGGGAGAGATCGGCGCTCACGGACTTCGATGAGCTGGCGGGGCCGGTTTCGCAGAGCTAGGAGCCTTTCCGAGTAATGGATCTCGACGCGTTTCGAGCGCCGGGCGGTCAGGTGCAAGGCGCGGCGACGAAGGCGATGCCATGTGCATCGTCAAGGAGACCGCAACGCCGCAGATGGCCGCCCGCCGCCGAAACCCTTTGGGCCGCCGCCGGTTGCGTCGCGGCTCTGCGTTGCTGCGGCCTCGAAGTACCGCTTTGGGTACGCCTTCGGCCTCGCGCCTTGATCCGCTCGCAAACGACAGGCGGCGCGTCAGAGCCCATTACTCGGACAGGCTCCTGGTATCGCCTGCGGCGACAATTCAAATTGGAGACTGCAAAATGCAGAGTGCAAAGATACTTCTACTTTGCACTCTGCATTTTGCACTGAATCACTCCTAGCTATTCTGGAACGGCGGCTCCAGGGGCGGGTTTCCCGCTTTTTCCGGCTCGTCCGGCGATGTCGCGGGCTTCAGGGTCGAAGCAATGATCTCCAGCCGCTGAGACCGGATCTTCTCTATTCTCCTGACGCCCTTCTCCGATATGTCTATCGTGCAGGTCCCGTCACTGCTGACGGACTCCACGACGCCGACCTTGGTCCGCTCTTTGGTCTTCCACTTCACAAGATCACCAACCTCGACCGTGCCCATGTTTTTATTATCTTCCATATCTATCCTCCTTTTTAGAATACTGGATAACAAGGAATACAAGAAACATCAAAGAAAATCAAGAATTAACCACGAACAGGGTGAAAATATAGAAATAAGTAGCCACGAAGGCACAAAGAAAAAACGACTATTCAATACGGTCAGGTTGTTTATCTCTTGTCTTCAGTCTGTGGTCCTTGATTTTCATCCTGCATCCCGCATCTTGTTTCTTTTCTTCGCTTCACGCTTCACGAACGACGACCTACGATTGCTGAACCGCGGGAACCGGTGGCAGTTCCTTTATATCCACCGCTTTCCTTGTTATGCCCGCAGACAGGTTATCCCGAACGAAGCGGAGGTTTCTCGATAGAGCTGCCCGCGCCCTCCCCTCGTCCTCGGCGCCGATCCAGTCGGGGATGAACTCCAGTGTAATACACCCCCCGAAACCGTCTGAGCCGAGCATTTTTAAGAAAGGGCCCATCGGCAGCACCCCCTCATCAAGCGAGACGTGCTCTCTCCCGTCGAAGTTCGAGAGATGAATGTGGACGATCCTGCGCCCCAGCATGCGGTAAACCTCGAAGAGGTCATACCCGCCGGTGGCCATGTGCGTCGTGTCCAGGACAACGTTTTCGAAGGCGAGAAAGTCCTCCCATCCGTTAACGGGAAAGACGGGGGCACTGACAAGGGAGAGAAGTCGATAAAACAGGCGGGACCGCTTGATATAGTAGAAGGCGTTTAGATTAAGCCTCGCCCCCAGGCGCCCCAGGGGCTTCATGGCGCAGGGCATGTTCTCCACCGCGATCGTGACACCCGTTCGCGCCTGAAGGGCCGGGACCCCGTCCCGCATCCAGCGGATATAGTCGTCCTCGGTAAGGCAGGGCATGTGCAGTACCAGAACATCCGCGCCGGTCTCCTCGGCTATGGATACCGCCATCTCTGCCTTCACAACCGAGCTCTTCGGCCATCCGGGCGGCGTCAGGAAGAAGAACGGGGCGTGAACCGCGCGGATCGGAATCCCCTCCCTTCCTGAGAGGTCATTGAGATAACGTGTGTGAACGGTATCAACACTATCATCGATGATAAGCTCTATACCATCGTAGCCGACATCACGCGCGATGCCGAAGATGCGGTCAAGCCCGTAGTAGCGAAGCGATCCCGTGGAAAGAAGTATCATGGTATTTCCAATCAGCGTGTCTTATAGCTTCCAGCAAGCGCCCACCACGCCCGGTACGCGGGAAGAACAGCGGATACAACCCGGAACCCGGAATCCCCGGACAGGAGATGTACTTATCCCGGCTTCGCCGGGGACTTTCGCCACTAAGACACCAAGGCACAAAGAATAATTATTATTAGCTTTTCTTCGTATCTTCGGGCCTTTGTGGCTAGTTTAAATAACAAATCCCTATACCATCGAGTTAAAATAATCACGGCAGGAACTGATTAAAGACAGTTCCCTGCGCTGCGTCCGGGTTTTATAGCACAGGATCAGAAAAAAATCAACGGGAAGAAGCAGCAGGGATAAGGGGCCAGGTGTAAGCCGTGCGGAAGGTCAAACGCCCGTTGAAACGGACGCCGATCCCGTACATCTTTCCCTCGGGAGCGGATTCACTTTCCACACTGACGACGGTCGCCCTGCCGGTGAGCTCCGCCGGCAGAGCGGCATTGTAAACATGCCGGGGCATGGAGATCGATATTTCAAGCTCTTCGCCGTAACTTACCTGCTCGTTGCTTCCGAAGCAAGCCCCGCCGGGGCTCGCATTGACGAGCACGGTGTTTTCTGAAATAACGGTTCCGTCGCGCTTTATATATATCCTGACCGGAAGCTGGATATACACCCTCTCATCGTTCCCTCTTTTTCCGTCTTCGGAACAACAAGCGGCCATAACATCTCCCGACACTTTAAACATAACCTATCCCCGCTATACGATACGGCCTCTATATGCCCCGATCAGTGCTTTCATGGAGAAAGCGCTGCAGCGAAGGGCAGAGAGTGCAACCGTCTTTATATATTTTCCTTCACCCGTTACAAAATATCGTGAAAGACTAACGAATCAACTTTGAATATACAACATATTTTTATAGTTTTTTTTCGCTGGAAAAGAATGCTTCCATCGGGATAAATTCCCCTTTACGCATAATAACACACCCGAACGCCTTAGCCTCGCCCTCCAGAGCCATATCGGGAATGAAAAGTACTTCACTCCCTACAGGTGATAAGTAACCTGGAACCAGGCCCTTAATGCGCTGATTCCCCTGTATTCCAGCCAGTTAATAAAATTGTTCTCTTGTTATTTCTTGATAGCAAAGTGAAGTTTAAGGGAAAGAAACCCGACCTGAATGAAACGAGGAATATTTAAATATTGTCAAATATTAATAGGGCCGGGATTGGTCCTTAACACTGCCCGGCGTTCACCCGTCCGGCCGGATTATTTGCACAAGACGGAGGAGCCTGCCCCTGAGGATACGGGCAAGCTCGTTTCTGTTGCCCTCCGTAACCCGGACAATCTCAACATCACCCCTTTCGCGGATGCCGTCCAGAAACTCGTTCCTCTTCGCCTGCAGCGTTCCCAGGACAGGGACGGATGAAGAGAGAGCCCTAAGGACCATCTCCTGGAACTTCACCGAATAGAGCTCCATGCTGCCGATCTCGTCCATGATTATCAATTCCGCCCCCTCGACGGCTGCCTCCAGGGCGCCGCACCCCACCCTTTCGAGGTCGGCTATGTTGACACCGTACTTCGATACCCTGCAGGGACCGGGAAAGTCAACGTGGGCGAGGACGCCCTCCTCCCCCGCCATGCTCCGTATTCTGAAGCCGACCCTCCGGCCCCCTTCCCGGATCTCCTCCGTATAGAAGCCCCCGGCGACGGCTTCCAGGCCCTCGATGGCCTTTTTTATTATCGTGGTCTTCCCCACGCCCGGCCTGCCGGTCAGAAGGATGTTATTCATGTGATTTCAAAATGAAGATTGCAAAGTGCAAAAATCATATTACCTTTTGCCAATTTTACCAATTTTATAATCTTTCGTGCCTTTGTATCTTCGTGGCTGCACTCTTTCTGAATTTTTTGTATCCTGTATCCTGCATCTTGTTTCTTGTTTCCGTTTCACGTCTCTCGTCTCCTTGGTTCATCATTTCCATATTTTCATACTTCCTTATTTCCAGCATTGAGTATCTTGTCTCTTGTTTCTATTTTTTCGTTTCACGTTTCACGTTCTTTCCTGTTTCCCATATATCCCTTGTAATCCCTGACCTTCCCTGATATTCCCTGCTCTTCCCTGATATAATAAGACCTGTCATGAAGGACTCCATCAAGATACGGGGCGCGAGCCAGCACAACCTCAAGAAAATCGACATAACAATACCCCGCGACAAGCTGGTGGTCATAACCGGCCTGAGCGGCTCCGGCAAATCCTCCCTCGCATTCGACACTCTCTACGCGGAGGGGCAGCGCAAGTACGTCGAGAGCCTCTCGGCCTACGCCCGGCAGTTCCTCGATCAGATGCAGAAGCCTGAAGTCGAATCGATAGAGGGGCTCTCGCCGGCCATCGCGATAGAGCAGAGGACCGCCGGCTCCAACCCGCGGTCAACCGTCGGGACGACGACGGAGATATACGATTACCTACGCCTGCTCTACGCGAGGATAGGCAAGCCCCACTGCCACAGGTGCGGCAGGCCCATAACCCGGCAGACGATCCAGGAGATCGTGGACAGCATCATGTCCCTGCCGCAGAAGACGAAGGTCGCGATACTCGCACCGATGGTGAGGGGGAAGAAGGGCGAGCACCGGAAGGTCATCGACAGGATAGCCAGGGAGGGGTTCGTCAGGGCGCGCGTCGACGGCGGGATCGTCGACCTGTCGGAGCCCGTAAAACTGGACAAGAACAAGAGGCACTCCATCGAGGCTGTCGTCGACCGCCTGATCGTCCATCCCGATTCGAAAGAGCGGATGACGGAATCCGTCGAGGCGGCGCTGGCCACGGGCGAGGGGCTCATGATACTTTCCGCCGGGGACGACGACATAATTTACAGCGAGATGAACGCGTGCCCCGAGTGCAGCATCAGCTACGAGGAGTTCACACCCCGGTCATTTTCGTTCAACAGCCCGTACGGCGCCTGCGAACGGTGCCACGGGCTGGGGACGATGTTCACGATGGACGAATCCCTCATCCTACCGGACAGGTCCAGGTCCATCCGCAAAGGGGCCATCAGGCCGTGGCGCTACGGAGGCAGGTCCCTCGTCCGGTACTACAACAGGCTCCTCCGGAGCCTGGCGAAGCACTACGGCTTCGACCTCGACACGCCGTTCAAAGAGATCGGGAAGAAAGTCCGTGACATCATCCTCCACGGCTCCGGGGACGAGCCCATCCGGATGTATTTCTGGAGAGGTGGAAGCATCCACTACTATTACAAGCCCTTCGAGGGCGTCATCCCGAACCTCGAGAGGAGGATGAGGGAGACACGGAGCGACAGGGTTAAGAAAAGGCTCTTCCAGTTCATGAACTATCAGAAGTGCACGAAGTGCGGCGGCGCCAGGCTCAAACCCCAGTCACTCTCCGTCACCCTGAACGGAATGAACATCTCCGGGATAACGGCCATGTCCATAGAGAAGGCGGCCGAGGCTTTTGCAGATCTGAAGCTAGGCAAAAAGGACGCAGCGATCGCCAAGGAGGCGATGAAGGAGATCCGACTTCGCCTGGATTTTCTCAAGGCGGTCGGCCTGGGGTACCTCACGCTGGACAGGGCCAGCGGAACGCTCTCCGGCGGCGAGGCCCAGAGGATCCGCCTTGCCACACAGATAGGCTCCGGGCTCGTGGGCGTCGTCTACATCCTCGACGAGCCTTCCATCGGCCTCCACCAGAGGGACAACGCCAGGCTACTGGAGACCCTGATGTCGCTGCGCGACCTCGGCAACACCGTTATCGTGGTGGAGCACGACGAGTCGACGATACGGAGCGCCGACTACATCATCGACCTCGGGCCGGGCGCGGGCGAGGCGGGCGGGCACGTGGTCGTACAGGGCCCCCTCCGCTCCCTTTTAGCCTGTGAGCGGTCCCTCACCGGCAAGTACCTGAGGGGTGAACTTGTCATACAGGTGCCGGAGAAACGCCGTCCGGTCAAGGCCGCCAAATTCATCATCATCAAGGGAGCAAGGGAGAACAACCTCAAGAACATAGACGTCAGGATCCCCCTGGGCCTCTTCTGCTGCATAACGGGCGTCTCCGGGTCGGGAAAGAGCACTCTCCTGGACGAGATACTCAGGAAGGCCCTTTTTAAAAAGTTCTACGGCGGTAAGGAGAGACCCGGCGCGCACGACAGGATACTGGGTACCGGGAACATAGACAAGGTGATAGTCATCGACCAGTCCCCGATAGGGCGGACCCCCCGCTCAAACCCGGCGACCTACACGGGTATCTTCGACCACATCCGGAAGCTCTACACGAAGCTCCCGGAGGCGCGAACGCGCGGATACAAGCCCGGGCGCTTCTCGTTCAACGTAAAGGGCGGCAGGTGCGAGGCGTGCCGCGGGGACGGGATCATCAAGATAGAGATGCACTTCCTACCGGACGTCTACGTCGAGTGCGAGGCGTGCAAGGGGAAACGCTACAACCGCGAGACACTGGAGATCAGGTTCAGGGGAAAGAGCATAGCCGACGTCCTGGACATGTCGGTCAACGAGGCCCTTGAGGTTTTCAGGAACATTCCCTCCCTCAGGTCGAAGCTCCGGACCATCGCAGACGTCGGCCTCGGTTACATAAAGCTGGGCCAGCCGGCGACGACGCTATCCGGCGGAGAGGCGCAGAGGGTGAAGCTCTCGGCGGAGCTCGGGAAGAGGAGCACGGGCAGGACGCTCTATATCCTCGACGAGCCGACGACGGGCCTGCACTTCGCGGACATCGACAACCTCCTCAGAGTCCTTCAGAAGCTCACCGACGCGGGAAACAGCGTCCTGGTGATCGAGCACAACCTGGAAGTGATAAAGACGGCGGACTACATAATTGACCTGGGGCCGGAGGGAGGCGACGGGGGCGGCCGCATCGTGGCGGAGGGCACGCCCGACGAGGTGATGCGGTCCCGAAAATCCCACACAGGTCGATTCCTCAGGAACAAGAATTCAGCTCACTTCCCGCCTGCAGGGGGGAAGTGAGCTGAATTCTTTTAGAAGGGGATAGAGATCTTTTTATCGGCTTCCGGATGGACAATGACTTCACGGCCCATGATCTGCGTCTGCCTCTCCTTGCCCAGATCGTCGCTTATCTCGAAAGCCTTGTCGACCTCCCTCTGGGCCGGTGCACAGCCGGAAACCACCATGGCGCACGCGGCAAGGGCCGCGATAGAAACCAGTATCAAGGCAAAGCGGAAACTCATATTATCCCCCACCGTATAAATTAGCTTACTCTGTTCGCAAAGTTATTAATGCTCCGACCGCGCCGGAGCTCAACCCCCAAGTGCGGAAGCTATTATATAACGCCGCTCCGGCGATTCCCAAATTAAATTTCGTGCGGAGAAGCGTTTGACGGGGTACCGATTCGAGGATACAATGAGGTCTTTTGGGGAGCACGGGACGGGAATGAGACGAAACTTCGGCTGGTTCATCAAGGACAGCATAGCGGTCATGGGAAGACCCGGCAGCCTGAACGACCTGGAGGACGACCTCCTATTCCTGCGGCGCGAGGGGATAAGGAAAATTATATCCCTTACCATGGCCCCCCTCGACGAGCACGAGGTAACAAGGTTCTCATTCGAAGCTGTCCACATTCCCATACCCGACGGAGACATTCCCACCGGCGGGCAGCTGGAACAGTTTGTCTCCGCCGTTGGAAGGTGGCTGGCGAAGGGTGAGAAGGTCGTTATCCACTGCGGCGCGGGCTACGGGCGGAGCGGAACGATGCTCGCCTGCTACCTCGTTAAAACCGGTCTGACCTCGGACGAGGCTATCGAGCGCGTCCGGCGGTTCAGGCCGGCCTCCATCGAGACAATGCAGCAGGAGAAATGCGTTGTCGACTACGAGCTCCACCTCCTGGAAAAGCGCCTGACGGACACAAATTAACACGAATTTAAAAACCACAAACAGCGAAATCGCTGAAGACGCGAAGGCGAAAGGCGAAGTGAGCTAATTTATTGGTGGAAATTCGTGAAAATTCGTGGATAAATATTCCCTTACCTTACCTCGATAAAATACAGGAGTGCTTCATATGGAAATGGAAAAGATAGTATCGCTGTGCAAGAGGCGCGGCTTTATATTCCCGTCCTCGGAGATTTACGGCGGAATAAACGGGTGCTGGGACTACGGGCCGCTCGGCGTGGCGCTGAAGAACAACATCAAGAGGTTCTGGTGGCGCTCCATGGTCCAGCTCCGTGACGACATCGAGGGAATCGACGCCTCTATCATAATGCACCCCAGGGTATGGGAGGCCTCGGGACACGTCCAGCAATTCGCCGACCCCATGGTTGACTGCAAGGACTGCAAGCTGCGTTTCAGGGCGGACGATCTGGAGGGTGAGAGTTGCCCGAGCTGCGGCGGCGAGCTGACCGAGGCGCGGATGTTCAACCTCATGTTCAGGACCCACGTCGGCTCCGTCGAGGACGAGGCGGCAGTCGCCTATCTCCGCCCCGAGACGGCCCAGGGCATCTACGTCAACTTCCAGAACGTCATCAAGCCCTCCCGTCAGAAGGTGCCTTTCGGCATCGCCCAGATCGGCAAGGCCTTCCGGAACGAGATAACGCCGAGAAACTTCATCTTCCGCACCAGGGAGTTCGAGCAGATGGAGATGCAGTACTTCGTGAAGCCGGGAACGGACGGCGAGTGGTTCGAGTACTGGAAGGAGGAGCGCCTCAGGTGGTACGACGTGCTTGGCATCAAGAAAGGCAAGCTCAAGCTCCACGAGCACAGGGACAAGGAGCTCGCGCACTACGCCAAGGAGGCTTTCGACATCCAGTACGAGTTCCCCTTCGGAGTGAAGGAGCTCGAGGGGATCCACAACAGGACGGACTATGACCTCTCCCGCCACCGGGAGTTCTCGGGGAAGGACCTCTCCTACTACGACCAGGAGACGAATGAAAGATACATTCCATATATCATCGAGACATCCGCGGGCGTAGACCGGACGCTCCTATGCTGTCTCGTGGACGCGTACCGCGAGGAGGAGGTAAAGGGAGAGAAGCGGGTCGTCATGGGCCTATCCCCGGCGATTGCCCCCAAGCTGGCCGGCATCTTCCCCCTGGTCAAGCGCGACGGCATGCCCGAGATAGCAAAAAGGATCGACGAGTTGCTCAAGCCCCATTTCGACGTATTCTACGATGCGGGGGGCTCGGTCGGCAGGAGGTACAGGCGGCAGGATGAAGCTGGAACGCCGTTCGGCATCACCGTCGATTCCCAGACGCTGAAGGACGAGACCGTCACGGTGCGCGACCGGGACACGATGGAGCAGGTGCGCGTCGGGATAGACGACCTGGTGGAATGGCTTAGGGAAAAAATTTCCTCCTAATATAAATCAGCTCACTTCGCTCGCGAATTTATTGGCTACGCCGAGTGGTTCCGCTCCAGCCGCCTTTACTTACTATTCCTCTCCATGCTTCTCTTCTTCCTTCTCTAAGTTCTCAAGAAGAACCTCTTGTTCTTTTACTCTCTTTTCAAGAGAGAAGACCTCTTCACTGAGATCTTCTCCCCCGTCTATTTCTTTCTCCTCCTGTTCCTTTTTCCCGGCCTCTTCTCTCTCCCGGGCTCTCCGCTTCCGTTCCTCTTCCCGCTCCTGGATCTTCTTCTTTCTCTCCGCCTCTTTCCTCTCGCGGGCCTCCCTCTTCCTCTTCTCCTTCTCGAGCCGCTTCCGCTGCCTCTCCTCCACCTTCCGGGCCAGCTTCTCAGCTTTCCTGTTGACCTTTTCGATTCTCTCCTGATACTCCTCGACCTCCCAGAGCTTGCCATACCGGTAGGTCATCTTCCTGGCGACGACGCCCATGTAATATCCACGTCCCCACTTCGGCTGCCCCTTCCAGTTATAGATTATACGGTCGCCGTGGCGTCGGCCGTCCTTGTACTCGCACTCCTCGTGTAGGAGGTTGCGGCGCCAGTCGGTTATCCAGCATCCGTCGTACGGCTTCCAATTTTTGAACTCGCACTGGTTGCGGATGGACTTGTCGGTATTCCACTGGATGGAGACGCCGTTCTTCACGAGCATCTCCTTCTTCTCGCCGTTCGTGTAGTAGCTGGTCACAACCCCGGGGGATGAGCAGCCCGCAACCAGAAGACCCGACAGAAACAATAAAAGAAATCTATTCATCACACGTCCTCACCTGTTTTTTATTTCAGCAAGTACTAAAGGCGCCAGCATCTCCGCCATCAGCGTACCGACCCGCTTCGCCCCAGCGGGCGCAAGATGGCAATAATCTATGTAAAGCTGTGAGTCCCCAGTGGTCTCGTCCGCGATTTGACCGAGGTCATGGAACGGTATTCCGTATTTCGCGAACAGGAAGGGAAACGTCTTCCTGATTTCGTTAAAGGACTCCGGGTCCCAGTTCGCAGACTTCAACTCCCTCACCGTTATCTCCCTGTTCTCCCTGTCCGCTTCGCCAAGAAGGGCGGAATCCTCCAGTGGTATGTAAGGCTGAAGAAAGACGAACATCCCGAAATCATAATGCATCGAAAGCGCCTGGATAAGCCTATACGTCCTGAGAAACGAATTATGGGCGATGGCCGGGTATTGCTCTTTCACGTCCGCGGCCGTTAAACACCGGTCCAGGTTCCGCTTGTATTCGTCCGATACCCGGCAATTCATGGAGTACTCAAGCCTCATCTCAACCAGTGTAAAAGCGTAGCTGTACCTCGCGAGAACCCGTGCACAGGCGTACGCCGGGAACAACCACGAACGCTCGTTCAGCCAATCCGATACGTACGCGTAGCTGTACCAGTAATCCTCCAGGTGGTCGTAATCTCTCATGAAGTAATAAAAGTCGTTGGCTCCGTCCAGGAAGACTATCATGTCGGGCTTGTACAGATAGAGCTTCTCCATGATGTAAACGAGGTGCTGGTAGGTATTGTAATTCACAGCGGCGGCATTTATAACCTCGACACGCTTCGATATGCCCTTTTCCTCGATCATGCCGTTCAGCGCATCCTCGATAGCCCTGTCGATGCCCTCTTCGTTCTTGAGTCCCGGATGCAGCTCGTACGGGGGGAAAGCGCCCAGGCCGTAGGTCGTGGAGCCGCCCATCAGGAAGATTCGAAAGACGCCGTCGCCCTTTTCGGGGGAGACGGGATCGTCCCGACGGAAACCCTCCCGCGAATGGCCGTAACCGGGGCTGGTCCTGTAGCGGGGATTAAGCTCGTGGATCCGGTACTGGTTGTACAGATGGGCGTTCCTGGCAAAGGGATCCGGCTCATAGCCCCTTCTTTTAACGTGGATAAAGCTCGCAAGCTCAACGAGAGAAACGAAGAAGATGACGATAAAGAGAGGAAAGACGAACCTTCTCAGGAACTTTCGTCTTCTTAAATATGAAGTGTCTTCGTCCATTATCCATCGCATTCCCCGGCAGCTTCAACGGAAAGCCACCGCTCAATTGCACATAGCAGGCACGCAACTTCTAAACAATACCCTCTTCCTTTTAAATCTTCAACAACCCCGTAGTCCCGCCTGCGCCTTCAGGCGCCGCTCGCTCACCGCGCCCGGCCCTTCCAGGCAGATCAGGCCAGCACTTCTTTCTCCTCCCTCCTCCTGCGCACATCCGTCACGGCGCCGAGGCTCCCGCCCCTTGAAATGTTGGTCCTGAGTGTATCGCCCACCACGTTAAAGGAGAGGATGGTAAGGGCTATCGCCATTCCGGGAAAGACCGAGAACCACGGGGCGCTCAACAGGAAATCCCGGCCTTCGTTGACCATCCCCCCCCAGGTCGGGACGGGCGGCTGGACGCCCAGGCCGAGAAAGCTGAGGGCGGCCTCGGCGAGCATGAAGCTCCCGACCTGGAGCGAAGCGAGGACCACGACGGTCGGCAGGCAGTTCGGTATCAGGTGGCGGCGTACGACGCCGAGGCCTCCCGAGCCGGCCGACCTGGCGGCCTGGACGTACTCCTTCTCCCTGAGCTCCAGTACGAGGCCCCGAATTATCCTCGCGAAGGAGGCCCACCCGACGAGGCCGAGGGCTATAAAGACGGTGACAATGCCCGGCGGCAAGACTATCGTCACGCCGATCGCGAGGAGAAGGCTCGGAAACGCAAGGGTGATATCCGTCAAGGACATCACCGCCCTGTCAACCGCCCCGCCGGCGTACCCCGATAGGAGGCCGAAGGAGAAGCCGATGAGGAGGGCCAATCCCGTCGCGAGGAATCCCACGGACAGGGAGATCCTCGCCCCGTAGATGACCCTGCTGAATATGTCCCTGCCAAGGTCGTCCGTGCCGAAGGGGTGCTCCGGAGAGGGGCGAAGCTTCGAGGCCGTAAGGTCCACCTCGAGCGGGTCGTAGGGAGCGAAGAGGGGGGCGAAGAGGGCGACGATAACGACAACCGCTATGAAGGAGAGGCCCAGTCCAGCCAGCAGGCTCCTTCCGACCAATGCTTCAAGGAGCCTTTTAAGCCTTCCCCCGCTCACAGCCTCACCCTCGGGTTGACCCACCGGTATATGAAATCGACGATTAGATTAGCGAGAATGAACATGAGGGAGCCGAAAAGAACAGTCCCGAGGACGACGGGGTAATCCCTCTTGAATATGCCGTTGATGGCGAAGCGGCCGAGGCCGTCCCATCCGAAGATCGTCTCCGTGAGGACCGCGCCGTTGAGGTAACTTCCGAAATCCACGCCTATGAGGGTGATGATGGGTATGAGGGCGCATTTGAGGGCGTGCTTGAGGACGACCTTCGCCTCCCCCAGGCCCTTGGCCCGGGCCGTCCTGATGTAGGGCTCCCCGAGGACCTCCAGCATCGACGACCTGGTGACCCGCGCTATGTAGGCGGCCGACCTCGTCCCGAGCGTCACGGCGGGCAGAATGAGATAGGCGATGCTTCCGTTGCCCATTCCGGCGGGGGGGAGGCGCTTGAGGTACGTGGCAAAGACCAGTATCAGGATGAGGCCGAACCAGAAAACGGGAGTGGAGATACAGGAAGCCGACACGACCGTCACGGCCCTGTCGATCACCCCCCCCTCGTTCAGGGACGCCAGGATCCCCATGACGATCCCGAGTGTGACGGCGAACAGCATTGCCGCCGCCGCGAGCTTCAGCGTGTTCGGGAATTTTTCTATAATAGACTTTCCTACCGGGTAGCCGGTGTAGTACGAGTTGCCGAGGTCGCCCTTCAGCAAAAGCCGGAGGTACCGGCAATACTGGACGACAATCCCCCTGTCGAGGCCGAGATCCTTTCTCATCGCCTCAATAACTTCCGGGGACGCGCGGGGCCCGACCATGCCGTAGACCGGGTCGCCCGGAATCGCCTTGAGAAGCAGAAATGTGATGACCGTGACGCCGATTAGCGTCGGAATAATGAGCAACAGCTTATGAACTACATACCGGGACATTTACTTTCTCATTGCAGAATTCAAAGTGCATAAATTAGCTCACTTCGTTCGCTAATTTATTAATTCTCCGACTTCGTCGGAGTCTTATGATGTTCCGGAGCAGCAAGAAAAATGGAATGCCTTATCCTGTGAATCCTGTTAATCCCGTCAAATTTATTCACTTTTTTCGTTTCACGTTTCACGATGACCATTTTGCATTTTGCACTCTTCACTTTTCAATGTTGGAATTTTTCTTATTCAGAAAAATTCCAAGCCCTTTGTCCGAATTATACACGGGATACAGCCTGAAGCCCTCCACCCGCGGCTGGTGGACCCAGATGTCCTTCTTGTGCCAGAGGAAGACCCACGGGGCGTCTTCGACGATCATCCGCTGGGCGTCCCGGTAAAGCCCGGCGCGCTTACGTGCATCGACGGTCACCCGCGCCCTCTCTATAAGCCTGTCAACACCGGGGTTGCTGTATTCCGCCCTGTTGCCGAGCGGGCCCCGGTTCGATGAGTGAAATGTGGGGAAGAGGAAGTTCTCGCCGTCCGGATAGTCGGCCCACCACGATATGTAGAACAGATCGGCCTCGCCCGTGTTGATCGCCTCCTTGAAAGCGCTCCACTCGAGTTGAACGATATCTATGCCTAGCCCGGCCTCCCCGAGGTAATGCTGTATCGCCACAAGGCGGCCCAGGACCTTCCTGTCGGCGGGGCCGTAGAGCTTGATGCGCCCCTTCCAGCCTACCGCCTCAATGAGCCCGGCGGCCGCTTCCGGGTCATACGGATAACCCTTCAAGCCGGGGTCGTAACCCGGTATGCCGGGCGGGATCGGCCCCTTCGCCACGACGGCGCTGCCCGACAGGAGGGTCCGCACTATCATTTCCCTGTCCACCGCCATGTTGAGCGCCCTCCTGAGCCGCGCGTCGTCGAACGGAGGGCGCCGGCAGTTCATGCCGATGTAATATGTATTCAGGCCCGGTATCTCCACGATCTGCTCCGGCATCCTCTTCCTCACCGTGGGGAGCTGGCTGTCCGGGACCTCCATGACGGATATGCTCCCTGCGTCGTACTCGGAGAGGGCGCTGAAGTCCTCCGGTATTATCCTGTACTCTATCGACGCAACGCCCGGAGACTCGCCGGTCCAGTAAGGGTTCCTCTCTAGAATAAGCTCGTAGTCATGCTTCCAGGAGGCAACCATGAAGGGGCCGCTGCCAACGGTCCCGCCCCCCTGACATCCCCCCGCCGGCACGACATAAAAGTTCGGCATCGCGAGGAGGCCCGGGAAGATCGCCAGGGGCTCCTTGAGCTCGATCTCCAGCTCACGGTCGCCGATGACCCGTATCCCGTCAATCTGCTCCGAATCCCCCTCCCTGAAGCTCTCCACACCAAGGATGGGGTCGGTCATCCAGCTTCTCGGAGAAGCTGTCTCAGGCGACGCGAGCCTCTCCATGGAGTATTTCACGTCGCCGGATAGGACCTTCTCTTTGTTTGAGAAGAACGACTCCCGCAGGCGAAACCGGTACCTCTTACCGCCGTCGTGAACGCTCCAGGAGTCTGCCAGGTCGCCCACCAGGTTGAGCTTCTCGTCGTACACGAGGAGCCCCTGGTAGAGCTTCGCGCCGATGACGCCGCCCCAGTAATCGACGATCCGGGCCGGGTCGAGGGTGGAGGGGTCCTCCTCGAGCCTGACAACCAATCGATCCTGAACGGGCTCCCGACGGCCGCACGAAACAGCTGCCAGGAACGACAACCCCAGAAGAATCCAAATGTGCGCGCGAGCTCTCATATATTTCTTAACACAGAATCGCAAATTCATATATTGACCATTTATTTTATCCATCGTCAAAGACATATTATGATTCGAATCATATTTCTCGATACGCAGCTCGCCATTTTCGTAAAATTGAATCCGGTGCCCTGTCAAGTTCAAATCAACTGTCCCTTCTCCTTGATTCTCACTTTCGAGCGCCTGTCCAGCTTTATCGCCGGGAAAGCGAGAATGTCATAAGGGATGTTTTTTTCGCTTATAGCTGACAGCTTTTCGTGGCTACTTTGCTCCGAAATCCGGGGCGCAGACGGCTTAAAAAGAAAGGGGAAAGATGCGACCCCTCACGCCCCCCTCACGCCCTTATTATAAATTTTCTCAAAATATATACTTGGCACCCCGGATCATTGATCGTTTATTGCTGTCCCTGATTATCAGATTATCAACTGGGCAGAGATTTCATGGGCTTAAAATTAGCGGTTTCTGCTTTGGTCCAGGAGTGTTTGAGCTAGGCACAAAAATGTCCGGGATCTCTCTGAAAACATTCCGCAAGCCAATTCTTAAATAAGGATTCTCTGCAATATGGAGGGCTAAAGAAAAGGTATGGTCATGATTAAATATCACGCGAATAAAAAGAACAGCATGTATACGAAGGTTGATTCCAAAATTGGAATTTTTCTGCCCCCAAAAGCCATCTTGAGAGTTACTCGGGGTAGCTTTTATATTGTCTGCATCTATGGGGGTATCATAATCCGGAACGGGGATTGTATATATAGGCTGCCCTATTAGCGTGTAATATAGGGACTTGGGATCCATTATGATAGAGGATTCCAAGATTGAAGATATAACGATTGGGAAAGGATAATTATCAAGCTTTTTTTGTAAACGCCTGATAAAGCGATTTGGGTTGGGATCGCCAGTAGCGAATCCTAAAGTTGCTCCCATATAAACTAACCCTTTATTTGCTCTTGGATGCAGAGTAAACTTAATAAAAGCGCCATTATGACTTATTTTATGTATTGCCCTTTTGCTTGAATGCCAATCGCCCAAATTGGCAACATAAGATAAAAGTGCTTCTCCCATGCCATTAAAATTCCCTTGGTCATTTGGAACAGGAGTGCCTTGGAGAAAAATAAAAAATTCACCTTTGATCGTCTTAAGTTCGTCGAGGAAACGAGACATATTGTCATCGAATTGGCGCATGATTATTTCTTGCGACATGTAGAAGGCCTCAACAAAGAAACTAGTGTATTGTGTTCGCGCATAGAAATCTGGGGTTCGGCCCGCTATTAGTGGTTCATACTTAAGATTCTTTATATATTGGGAAAGAACCCATCCAGTTATGAGGTTTCCTAATGCGCCACGGAAGTTTCCATCATGAAATGAAGTAAGGTGGTTTCTTAGGGATTCGCTTTTTTGTATACCTTCAGGGAGAGACTTCCACATGCGATTAAGTTGATCTAATCGTTTATGGCGATGTTTGATATCAGATAACATTCTCCCCAACATTCTATGCTTCAACTCTTCATTTTGTTCTATTTCTTGAAGGAGCTTGTTAATCACTTGCTGGGAAAAGACCATATCATTATCTCCTTTTCTTCGTGGACGCAGGGTTTGTTTCATATATCTGTAAATGAACCAAGAAGCGAGAATTAGAAATATTGTAACCAGGATCAAAGAGTATGGTGGTATTAAGAACGGCATCAGCAAGTGGGCGATGGGGATATCGCTGTTGATTCCTTCGCAACTTAGTTGGAATTATTGAGTTAGCGATTATGCCGCTTCTTCACCTGTCCATTCGTGGCAAAGAACCTCAGCTTGCTCCAAAACCGTTTTGGTGGCCTTCTCCTGTTTATCGGGCGGATAGCCGTACTTGCGCAGGATACGCTTCACGATAACGCGAATCTTCGCCCTGGCATTCTCACGCATGGTCCAATCAATAGTCACGCTTCTTCGGACGGCGGTGACCAGCTCCTGCGCAATAGTTCTTAGCGTCTCGTCGCCGAGCACTCTGACCGCGCTATCGTTGACTTCCAGTGCGTCATAGAAGGCTACCTCATCCTCGGAAAGTCCTAGATCTTCCCCGCGTTTCTGCTCCTCCCTCATCTCCTTGGCAAGCTTGATCAACTCGGCTATCACCTGGGCCGTTTCGATAGTACGGTTCTGGTATTTCCGGATCGCCTCTTCGAGCATCTCCGTGAACGATCGCCCCTGAACGACATTCTTCTTCAGCCGCACCTTTATCTCATCCCTTAGAAGCTTCTGGAGGAGCTCGACCGCGAGATTACGATGTGGGAGTTCTTGTACCTCTGCCAGGAACTCATCAGAGAGAATCGAGATGTCCGGCTTCTTCAGCCCGGCGGCAGCGAAGATGTCAACAACCTCATCAGAGCTAATAGCCTTGGATACGAGTTGCTGAATAGCGGTATCAAGCTCCTCTTGGGTCTTCACATCTCGTTCAATCGTGGCTTTTGCCAGAGCGCTCCGGACCTCCTGGAAAAACCCGACTTCATCCCGAATCTTGATCGCCTCTTCGTGCGGCACCGCCAGGGCGAAAGCCTTGGACAGGACTGTTACCGCATATAGGTACCGCTTCTTGCCATCATCAAGGGAAAGAATATGCTCCATTGCCGCCGCGATACCCGCCATGCGCTCGGCAGCCTTGGCCAATAAAAGTAGCCTATAGTCAAAACCATGGAACATGCCGCAGACGATCTCGTATTTCTCAAGCATGATAGCCACAGCTTCTTCCTGGTCAATCGTTGCCTTACCGTGACCACCGCTGGCCGTGTAATCGGATAATGCCCGTTTTAGCTGATCGGCCAGGCCAAGATAGTCCACTACAAGCCCGCCGGGCTTATCTTTGAATACCCGATTAACGCGAGCAATGGCCTGCATCAACCCGTGGCTCCGCATGGGCTTATCCACGTACATGCTGTGCATGGACGGGCAGTCAAACCCCGTCAGCCACATATCGCGCACGATGACCATTTTCAGGGGGTCATTCGGATCCTTGAAACGCTTGGCAAGCGCCTCACGGCGAACTTTGTTACGGATATGTGGCTGCCAGTCCAGATTATCCGACGCGGAGCCCGACATCACTATCTTGATCGCCCCCTTATCATCGTCGGCATGGTGCCACTCAGGCCGCAGTTCGACGATTGCGTTGTACATGTCCACGCAGATTCGGCGGCTCATGCACACTATGAGGGCCTTGCCCTCCATGGCCTCCAAGCGGCAATCGAAGTGCTCAACCAAATCCTCCGCGACTAATCCGATACGCTTCCCCGTCCCGACCATGGCCTCCAGGCGAGCCCACTTCGTCTTGAGCCTCTGCTTTTCTGACTCTTCTTCTCCCTCCGTTACCTCCTCGAACTCCGGATCGATTTTCGGCCTCTCCTCGTCTAAAAGCTCTATCTTGGCCAGCCGGCCTTCGTAATAAATGCGGACGGTTGCTCCGTCTTCGACGGCGCGAAGAATATCATAGGTGTCGATGTAATTCCCGAAGACTGCGGGAGTGCTTCGGTCATCACGCTCGAGGGGTGTCGCTGTAAACCCGATAAACGAGGCATTGGGCAGGGCGTCCCGCATATGCCGGGCGAATCCATCGATAAAATCATACTGGCTGCGGTGGGCCTCGTCCGCGATCACCACGATATTCTCGCGCTCAGATAGCGCCGGGTAGGATTCTCCTTTGATCTCGGGGAAAAACTTCTGGATGGTAGTGAAAATCACCCCCCCGGATGCCACCTGGAGCAATTTCCGGAGGTTTTCCCGGCTTTCAGCCTGCACGGGCGTCTGGCGAAGCAGAGCCTTGCACCCGGAGAATGTTCCGAAGAGCTGATCGTCGAGATCGTTGCGGTCGGTAATCACAACAAGAGTCGGGTTCCTCATGGCCGGGTGGCGAATGATCTTCCCGCCGTAAAAGACCATCAGAAGGCTTTTACCGCTGCCTTGCGTGTGCCAGATAACACCGATGCGCCGGCCGCCGAAGTGCTTCGACCCCGGGCCAAAGGAGACGGAAGTCTCCTTCACTAAAAACGGGTCCACATCCTCCGGAGCCGGGAATCTCCCGTAGAGCTGACCCGGCTCAGCCTCGATGCCGCACGCGCTCAAGGTGCAATCCACTGCCTTGTTGACCGCGTGATACTGGTGATAGGCCGCCACCTTCTTGAGTACCTCCGCTCCGTCATCTTCCAAAACAACGAAATTCAAGATCAAATCCAATAGACGATGCTTGTCGAACAAACCTCGAATCAGCGTCTCAAGGCCAGGCATGACTTCGCCATCGGTCTGTTCCTCACTGCCAGGCTCACGATAGAGATCCGTTCCGTCTATAGTGCGCCACGGCATGAAGCGCTCCCAATTGGCAGTAAGTGTACCAATACGTGCCTTTAAACCATCGGCAATGACCATAATCTCGTTGAATGTAAACAGGCCGGGGATGTCGTTCTTGTATGTCTGTAACTGGTTAAAGGCATGGCGGATTGTCGCCTTCTCATCGGCGGGATTTTTTAACTCTATCACCGCCAGGGGCAAACCATTGATAAAGATTACAATATCAGGGCGGCGATTATTTCGATTCTCAACCACTGTAAACTGGTTGACCGCCAGCCAATCGTTATTCTCAAGGTTATCCAGATCCACCAGCCAAACCTTATCGAACACCTCGCGGCCATTATCCATGTAAGATACATCAATGCCTTCGGTGAGCATCCGGTGAAAGCGACGGTTGTTCTCTATCAGACTTGCTGTTTCCGTTCTGATAATTTGGCGTATAGCATCATCAATCGCAGACGGAGGGATATCGGGGTTGATATTTTCAAGCGCAATTCGCAAACGCTCTTCAAGCACAACCTGATCGTAGCGCTCGCGCTCAACTCCAAGCTCGTCCGGACTGATGAAAGGTCCAAATTTCACTGCATAGCCAAGGTTCTCGAACCAGGCAAGGGCTATTTGTTCCAATTGGTTTTCGGTTATACCGCTCATTGATTCATCTTCGCCCTTTAACGTGTCTGATACAATCTCTCCGTGAAACCGCCTTTCTAAGTAAATTGCTAGTAAAGCTGCCGCAACTCGTCAATGCTGATATCCGTTACTAAAAAAATCTCAAAGCAAATCTCACATAAAACCCTATCATAACGATCTCAACTTTTATCTCAGCGAGGTATATTATTCCCAATCCCCGAAATCAATACCGATAGCTTTAGACTCCTTTTTGAGGAATCGTTTTTGACATAACTCTTCGATATGTCTGTGAATTCTCCGAACAGTAGTGCCGAAAATCAGATTTGCTAACGTCATAATAGCTAAAAAGGCAGAGGTGCAGAGCAGAAGCACCCATCCTAATGCTGATTGCATATTGATGTACCCGAATATGACTCCAGCCAAGAGAAGAACTGAGATAATACCTGAAACCGCCCATGCAAAGTATTTTGCTTTCCTTTGGTACTTCCAGAACAATCTCTGTTGTAGAGCTTTCTTCTCGATCTCAGTTAACCTCAATTTTTTCTGTGTCTCTCCATGGGCGGTTTGCTCCTCTTTAAATTTTTCATATTCCTCCTTTTTTATCTCCTTCGTTACACGAGCCAAGGTTTCCGTAATTGCTTCAGGGGTAAGTGCAGCCTCTTCACCCAGCGTAAGCCTCATAAGTTCATCTTGGGCAAAAACACTACTGCGTAATAGCTGATGATCGCGTTCTGAGATTTTGCCATTCTTTTCTAGTTGATCAATTTCAGATAGATACTTGTCTAAAAGCTCCTTCGAGGGCTTAAGTGCTGCATACGAATAAGCAATCACTTCGATAGTTGGAAGAGATGGTGCTCCCATGGGAGCTTTTAACCACGCCATGTTTGCTAAACTAAAATCCGTTATGACAGTTGATACTTCGTAGGACTCTTCATGTTTCTTTCCATATTCATAAGCTGCCTTTGAAAAAGCAGAATTGCTTGTTACCAAGACAGCCTTACATTTCTCTATAATAGAAGGTGATTGGCCTTTTCTTAGGGCATAAATACTTCTTACGGAATTAATATCATATTCTCGCGCTCGGGGATTGAAGTAACTCACCTCATCATCCAGAGCTTTCTCGAAGGCATTCTCATCGATTTGAAAATCAATAATATATTGAGGAGTGCTCTTCACTTCGATATTGGCGTCTTCAAGAAGATCATCAATCTTGCCAGCCACAAGCAGTAGGTCGGATTTAGTCGCCCCCTTTCTCCGGGATTCCATAACGACAGCTCCTCGCCCATTGGAATAGTCAATATGATTAGCAGCTCCTCTGACGACACGTTCGAGTTCGTCTCGCGAGTGGTTGAATGTTGCCACCTTGGCCCCGAGATTACGCAATAAAATTATTAGCTCTTCTATCGCATGATGCTTTGCCTTACCCTCTAATCCTAGTCGCTGCACAAGTAGTGGAGTGTCCAGATAAAATATAACTCTCTTATAAGATTTCGGTGCATCATGCAGGTCTGGACACAAGAGCGCATTGGCCAACATATGACCTTGTACTAAAATCATCATACTATCAAATCGCTCTAGGTCATTTTCCCGAAGGTGAATGATATATTGGCTTACCAGAATAATGTAAGCATTTTGCTTTCCAACAAGGTTGGGGATGGCAGTTCCTCGCAGATACGCTCTTATGCAAGGGATTGAGAATTCTGAGAGAAATGCACATAGTGCATCGACTGCCTCATCTCTGGTAGAGATTGGAGAATAAGCACCCTGGCGGAAAGCGAAGAGGCCAGATATGACTGCGTCGATGTGCCTATCGGCATCAGCCTTCTTGATATTAATGTTTGGGTTAGGCAATTCTCCCTTGATATGATATACCCCTTTGGACTTCTGGAGGGGATGCTTTCGTGATATACGCCGCAGGATAATCTGAGCAGATCGTGGGGGTATTTCCAACCCAAAATCACTGAGGAGGTATTGCACCACCACCTGATCAGTTACCGGACTTGGTTCATGATCGATTAGTACCTGAAGAATAAAAGGACGGAGATACTCAAGGTAATCACTTCCTTGGTCAATGTTTACTTTGAGCATTGCCAAACTGGTCAATGTTGCTGTAGATGCCATGCTATACCTCCTCGGCTATCTTTTTTATGCCTTACATTTCGATGGCCCGGAACGTCCAGCTAACGAAAGATTATCCAAGAACTTTTCGCTCTTTCTTATTAATAAGCTCGCGATTTAATTATTTCCCTCTAGGAACTTCTCATCGTACGATACGCGAAATTCACCGGAAATCAGTTTGGGCAAGAGTGTGTCGCGGGTTTGAGTAAGAGTTCTGACTTCAATATCATTGATGATTTGTTTCTCAATAAAAGGCGTAAGGCATCTATTCATGGCGGATAGAAGATTACCAGGTGGGACAAGTACCTTAGCATCAGTAAGATGATGTCGTTTGATGTGCCCCATGGTTGTGGCTTTATCGGCAGCGATGCGCTGGAATTCTTCTAAATGTTTTATGGTCCAAAAGTAATAGAACCACTTCGGGAATTGAGACGAGGATACCTTAAAAACATGCTGATTAAGCACGCCTTTACCATTGCACCAAATCTTGACTAATAAGCTTCCCGACCATGAAAAAAGTATATCACCATCACGAACTATATACTGACTGGGAACGTTGGAAGTTGCCCTGTCCGTATTCTCCGTAATCCCTTGTCGGAGTTCTCTGATCTTGATAACTGGCAATGAATCGTCATCTTCTGGAGGATACTTCTGGCAAGCTAAGCCATTGAGATATTCCGCAATTTCATCCAATGATCTAACCTCCCACTCTTTCGGTATTTCACCCAATTCCAAATCCTCGAAGCTGTCGGGGAAAAGATCGGCGATTTCTTTAGGCAGGCCCGTGTCGCGGCCTTCGGCCTTGGCGCGGACCGGGTCGAAGTCCACGAACCAGCTCTTGAAAATCGCCCTAGCCATCGCCTCCAGCGTCTCGTTTATCCTCCGGTTCAGCACGATTTTATCGTCGAGTGAGCCAAGGATATGAGCGATAGCTCTTTGTTCAGGAAGAGGGGGGCAACAGCACGGCAAAACTTTCAACCCTGATTGTGTAACAAGGGGTTGGGCGCTTCCGATTGCAGATCGATCGATCTGTAATGATTTCATCAGGTAGTACAGGAAGCGGAAATCGTTTCCGTTTTTAGGCGTTGCGGCAATGGCATTGTCTGTTACCCAATTTGGGCCGAATGCTGCATGTACTGAGCCACAATATGCTCCAACTCGGCCTACAACAACGATTGAAACCTCGTTGAGAATTTCATTCGTCCGGGCTATGACACCATTTGCCCCCCAGACCAGATAATCCCCGTCCCTACAATAGAAGGTATTTTTAAGCCCCTTCCCGTTCTTAAAGTCGGCTATTGCTCCAAGTGTAGTTTTAACCCACTTATCCATGGCAAAGCTCCCCGCCAGGGTTGCCTTGAAATATACCCAGCTCATGAACACGCTCGAAAAACATATCTATAAGTTGCGATTTTATCGGCATGTTACGACGACGTGTCGATATTATCAATGTGTCATTGCGAGAGCAATTCAATGTAATTTCGTGCCGCCAACCCTGGATTCCAGGGGTAAATCGGTAGATTAGGCCAGAACATCGGTAGATCATCGGTTGCTTTGATGCCATGGCTCAGGTCCTTGAACCGATAATTTCGCGTCAACCATCGATAAATTATCGATAGATTCAGTGATATCCCATCCGGCCCTTGGATCGGTCGATTTCTATAAATCGTCGGTCGATTATCGGTCGATTTCGTCCTCGAGTTTGGCAACATTCTTCCTGAGTTTACCGATTTATTACCGATTTTCTCCATGAGGACACATTGCATGAGGCAGTTGAGGCATTTCTGAGTCATTTTATTTGCCCCTCTTGCCCCTTTCCTTAAGGATTTGACGGGTTTATGTCGGGTTTCGTGTCCCCATTGTCCCCACTATGTCCCTATTCCTGGTTATTGCCCTTGCCTCATTGATTTCTTTTTGACTTATTTCCTGCGGCCCGATTTCTTAATATCCCCCTTGATCCCGTCCTCAATCTGCTTTGCTGAAGGGAGTTCGGCTTTCAATTTCGATGGTAGAACCCTATAGGTTGCCACGCCCATGGGTTTGGTCGTATCGCGTAGGGCATATTCAACAATGAGCCGATTCCGTTCCTTACAGAGAATCAGACCGATTGACGGCTGGTCATCGGGATAACGTAGGAGATCATCCACCGCTGAGAGATAAAAGTTCATCTTTCCGGCAAATTCAGGTTTGAATGGTACGACTTTTAAATCAATGACGATAAAGCATCGAAGGTGGAGATGATAAAAGATGAGATCAAGGTAGTAGTCCTCACCTCCGACTTCCAGATGCTGCTGCTGGCCAACAAAAGAAAAGCCTTTGCCGAGTTCGAGCAGGAAATCTTTAATCCGGCCGAGGAGTGCCTGTTCCAACTGCCTTTCGGAGAGATCGGAGCCGAGACTGAGAAAACCGAAGTTGTAGGGGTCCTTAATAAGCTGCTGGGCGAGATCGGACTGTGGTGCGGGAAGAGTAGCCGGAAAATTCGTCAGCGCCTTGCCCTGGCGCCTGTACAACTTGGTTTCGATCTGATGAATCAGTACGGAACGCGCCCAGCCATGTTCCACTGCTTGCCCTGCATACCATAGTCTCTGGAGGGGGTCCTTTAGCTTCTCGATAAGAACGACATTATGAAACCAGGGCAATTCCGTCATGACTGGCGGGGGATTGATTCCGTTCATCTGTCGCGCAAGTTGCGCGATTTCTTTCTTGCTCAAATCTCGCGCAAACTGCGCGAGATTTGCACCCTCTTTTTCATATGCAAGGTAAAATGCGCGCATACGCCATAGATTACTCCCCGAAAATCCTCGTATTCCCGGGAATTCTCGCTGTAAATCCTTTCCCAGCCGAGTAACAACAGACTTCCCCCAACCTTCTATCTTTTGCTGTTTTACGATATCTTTCCCAATCCTCCAATAGAGCAGAATCAGTTCCCTGTTGGAGGCTAAAGCAGCTCTGATCCGAGCATCGCGTATCTTGCGCTTTAACTTTTCAAGAAACGAAGCATAGCCTTTTGGTAAAAGGGTTTTGGATTTCGATATTTTTCGTTTGGACTGAATGATAAAAGTATCCCCCGACTTTTTCCGCTCGGGATTTGTATGCACCCCTTTGCGCATCAAGATTTTATCGCTCTTCTTTGATTTCATATCCCAATTCTTCCAAATTATTTCGAATCATTGTTTCAAGATTTCTGGATTCTTCAAATTGTTCTTTGAGCTGGGATGTCAGTCTCTCCATCTTCTCATCGAACGGCTCGCCATCGTCCTCGGCTGCTTCGGCTCCCACATAGCGGCCCGGAGTGAGGACATAACCGTGTTCCCTAACCTCATCAGTCGTGGCGCTCTTGCAGAAGCCGGGCACATCCTCGTATTTGATCCCCTCACCCCCGCCCCCTCTCCCAGAGGGAGAGGGGAGAACTTGACCTTTGCTTCGCCAGGCATGGTAGGTGTCGGCTATCCTGGCGATCTCCTCACCCGAGAGCTCCCGATGGATGCGGTCTATAAGATGGCCCATCTTGCGGGCGTCGATAAAAAGCGTTTCTCCCCGGCGATCACGGAACTTCCCGTTTTTTTTATTCCGCACCAAAAACCAGAGGCAGACCGGAATCTGCGTCGTGTAAAAGAGTTGACCGGGCAGGGCGATCATACAGTCCACCAGGCCAGCCTCAATAATGTTCTTGCGAATCTCCAACTCCGCGGTCGTGCTCGTTGACATCGAGCCGTTGGCCATCACGAAACTGGTAATGCCCTTCGGGGAAAGATGGTAGATGAACTGCTGAATCCAGGCGTAGTTGGCGTTGTTCACCGGTGGGATGCCATATTTCCAGCGGGCGTCCTCCCTAAGTCGCTGGCCGCCCCAGTCACTCATATTGAACGGCGGATTGGCGAGGATGAAGTCTGCTTTGAGGTCCTTATGCAGATCATTGTGGAACGAGTCGGCGTGATGGGGGCCGAGGTTCACGTCGATACCGCGGATGGCGAGGTTCATCTTGCACAGCCGCCAGGTGGTGTGGTTCCATTCCTGGCCGTAGATGGAGATGTCGCCCACGCGCCCGCCGTGGGCCTCCACGAACTCTTCTGACTGAACGAACATGCCGCCGGAGCCACAGCAAGGGTCTAATACCCGGCCCTTATAGGGCTCGATCATCTCAACAAGCAACCTGACTATGCAGCGGGGCGTGTAGAATTCACCGCCCGCCTTGCCCTCAGCGGCGGCAAATCTGCCGAGGAAGTACTCATAAACACGGCCGAGAATGTCCTTGGAGCGGCTCTCTTTATCGCCGAGACCGATAGTGCCGATGAGGTCTATGAGTTCCCCCAGACGGTGCTTGTCGAGCGCGGGACGAGAGTAATCCTTTGGTAATACACCTTTAAGGGAAGGATTCTCCTTCTCAATGGCCACCATAGCGTCATCAATAAGTCTGCCTATAGTGGGTTGTTTCGCCCCGTCCTGGAGCTTTGACCAGCGGGCCTCCTTCGGTACCCAAAAAACATTGGCGGCCGCGTATTCGTCGCGGTCCTCCGGGTCAGTGTATTCGGTTCCACGCTTGGCCTTGAGATCCTCATATTTCTCCTGGAAGGCATCGGAAATATATTTCAGGAAGATCAGTCCGAGTACGACATGCTTGTATTCGGAAGCATCCATATGCCCCCGCAACTTGTTTGCAGCAGCCCAGAGCTTTTCCTCGAAGCCAAGATTCGCACCGGTATTCTTCTTCACCATCAGTGCACTCCTTTAATCCAGCAGATATACACTATCATTCATGTTTTCTACTAACGAACCCCGCAGACCCGCATTTTAGCATTAATATTATAGCTCAGGAAGCCAAAGAGCACTCGATAAAGGGTTCCCAAATCTTCGCCATCAAGAATAAGTTGTAGAATATGGATATTACTGGATTAGGACGTGGTCTTACTATTGCTATGGCGAAAACACTTCCTCCTGTTGCTAATTCAGTGATGTGTAGTTATTATTTCTTTCTGAGGACGCGGCCCGGGTACCTTCCCGTCAACCGCCCGTCTTCCCAGACGAGCTCCCCGTTGACGAAGACAAAGCGGATGCCCCCGCTGACCCTTTCAGGCTCTTTATACGTCGCCTCATCTTTCAATTCCGCAGACGAAAAAACGGTTATGTCGGCGTAACTTCCCTCCGCGAGCGTCCCCCTCCCGGCAAGGCCGAGCCGGGCTGACGGCATTCCGGTCATCCTGTGGATCGCATCCTCCATCTTCTGCCTGCCCGGACCCGCGTACCGGGCGATAAACCTGGGGAACGTGCCGTAGGAGCGAGGGTGGGCGGCGCCGGCGGCCGGGAACGGACGCGCGGAGCTATCGCTGGCCACCATGACATAAGGCTTCCCCAGAATCTTTACCAGGTTCTCCTCGCACATTCTGAAGAAGAGGGCCTCCGCCCTCGCCTCCGACTCGAGGACTATCTTAAGTACGGTCTCCGCCGGCGGGAGGGAAAGCCCGCCCGCGATATCGGCGACTGACCTGCCGTCGAACGTGCCGGGGAACGATATTACCACCCCTCCCCAACCACCCGCCATCTCCCCATCCAGGAACCGGATGAGCTCCCGCCGCGAAACGGGGTCGGAGAGCCGCGCCAGCTCGGCCCCGACTCCCCCCTCGTGAACCCAGCCGGGGAGGAGCGCATCAAGGCCCGTGTGGGCGGCGATGTAGGGATACCGGTCGCAGGTTACGTCCAGCCCGGATCCGCGGGCCTCCTCCAGCATGGAGAAAAGCCCGGGCAGCTTCTTCCAGTTCCTCTTCCCGTACGTCTTCAAATGGGAAATGTGGAGAGGGACACCGGAGAGCCGCGATACCTGTATGGCCTCCCCCACGGATTCCAGCAGCTTATCCCCCTCGTCCCTCAGATGGGTGGCGTGGAAGCAGCCCGCCCGGGCCACTGTCTCAGCGAACGCGGCAATCTCTTCCCGCGACGAATAGATTCCCGGCGGATACACGAGGCCGGTCGAGAAGCCGAAGGCGCCCGAGGCAAGCGCCTCCTCAAGAAGGGAGAGGGCCGATTTCAGCTCGCCGTCCGAAAGCTCCCCTCCGCGATAACCGCGGACTGAAGCCCTGAGGTTGTTGTGCCCGACGAGGCTCGCGACATTGACGGGCTTCCGCGCTGCCCCAAGCCTCTCGAGATAGCCCCCGAAAGTTTCCCACTCCACCCCGACGCCGTGTTTTTTCCATCCGGCTACGAACTTACTCCTGCACTCGCCAAGGACCGGCCCCCCCGAGTGGCCGCAGTTGCCTATCACCTCCGTCGTCACCCCCTGGGATACTTTGCTGTACGGAGGCGGGGCAACCAGGAGGGCGCAATCAGAGTGGGAGTGGATATCGATAAATCCCGGGGCCACGCAAAGCGAGCTGCAGTCGACGACTGTAGCGTCTCCGGGGGAGGGGATAACGCCGACACCGGCGACCCTGTCTCCTTCAATCAAAAGGTCGCCGCGGAAGGGGGGAGAAGCGGCACCATCGAATATCATCCCGCCGCGGAGAAGAACCCTTGAAGCCATGGCTTATGTGCTGGTGTCCAAACAAATTTGAAATAATGAAACCCGGATATTTTTAAAGAATTGGGCAGGAGGACAGCTACCCGGACCTATCATACGGGCCCTGGATTATCAGGTCGGTGTCAGGTGAATTGAGCTCCTCGATCTTCTCCTGGGCCTTTTTGCCGTCATCCGTATCATAGCCGTAGCACCTGGCCGCCTGTTCGAGATGGTAACGCGCCAGCAGCTTCTTCCTGAGCCTCTTATAGTTGATACCGATATTGAAGTGGGCGGCCGCGTTCTTCGGGTCGAGCTCGAGGACCTGCTTGTACTGATCTATCGACTCGGCATACCGTCCCTGCAGGCCGTAGACAAGGCCGAGATTCTGGTACGGGCTGATATACTTATGGTCTTCGAGGATGGCCCTCTTGTACGCGGCCGCGGCCTGATCGAACTTTTCCATCTTCTGGTATATGAGGCCGATGTTGTTGTGGATGACCTTGTTATCCGGGTCGATCTCGAGGGCCTTTCTGGAGACGGCAAGCGCCTCCTCCAGTTCCCCGATATTTATATACACCCAGCTCGAGTAAATGAAGGGGGCGACATTGCCTGGATCGGCCTGGATGGCCTTCTTGAATTCATCGAGCGCATCGTTGTACTTGCCCATCCCCTCGTACAGTTCACCCATGCTCTGGTGGGGGAGGGGGCTCGATGGATCGATCTCGCAGGCCTTCTTGTAAGCAGCGATCGCCCTGTCCGGGTCGCCCAGCCTCTCGTAAGCGTTGCCGACCATCCACTGGGCATCTAAGAAGCCCGGGTACACCTCCAACGCCTTCTTCAATTTCGCCAACGCATCCTCCACATCTTCTTTCTGGAGGCTCTCTACGGCCCTGAGGTATATATTCTGCGCCTTCAGTTTCTCCTGCTCCTGGGGGCCCAGGCGCGCGACGGCGCGCTCCATCTTATCTACGCACTCCTTCCTCTTGTAAGCGACGTAGTCGGGCTTCCATGCCGGTAAGGCGTCCGAGATCTCCTCTATCTCGATGAGGGCGCGCTGGTAAAGCTCCAGGGAGTCCCGGTAATCACCCTCATTCACCCTGTCGTCCGCCCGGCCGAGTGTGGTGTAAATCTCGGCGAACCTCTTGCCCGCCTCCTCGCCCGGGCGGGAGGAAGTTTTACAGGAAGAGAGGCACAGGAGGAAAACCAGAGCAACCGCTAGTCTTTTCTCAAAGCTTCCATGCATTTGTCCATGTACTCCCGCGCCAGGTCGTTCTCGGGATCGAGCTTCAACACCTTGCCGAACGCCGTCATGGCCTTCCGGTAACGGCCACCATTATAACACCCCTTGCCAAGAATAATAAGGTCCGAGAGGGTCTCCTCGCGCGCGTCGAAAGCCGCCCGCAGCTCATCGCCCATCTTCTTCCTCTCGAGGTCCTTCATGACGGCCGCCCGCTCGGCCGCGACTATTTTCCCGACCCCGGCAAAAGCTTCTTCATCGAGCTCGTCCCCTTCAAAAATCACATCGACCGGCCTCAGCGCCCCGCCGGATGCCGGGAGCTCTATTTTCCACCGATCTCCCTCAAGGCGGCAATCGACCCTTCCGAGGAAGAACCCCTCCCGGGGCTGGGGCCACTGGAAAAGAGCGTAGACGATGGACCTCTCATCCGAGATATCAAGCCTGTCGACAATGGTCACGCGCCCGCCCCGGCTGCCCTCCATCCCGGGAGAATGGAAGGCCGAAAGGGAGGAGACAAAGGCGGGAAACGGCACCTTCTTCCTGGTGGCGGACGAGAGCGTCATGTAAAGGGATGTCTCCATCGGACCGGACAGGAGATTCCCCAGATAGAACCCGGCGGCCTGCGTCGGAAGATAATGCTTCTCCCTCTCGCGAAGCCGCTCCCCCGCGCACCCGCACAGCAAAACAGCAGCCAAGAATGGGAACAAACCTTTATAATATGACAATTGTTTTCCCTGTAATATGCGCTTTACCTGCTGAGGTTAATCGTCCTCTCGGAGCCTTCGAAGCTTATCGCTACGCAGTTCCTTTCGATCCGCAGGATCTTTGCCCCGCTTATGGAATCGCCGACGCCGACGAAGCGCCCGTTTATAATCGCCATGGGGTGGACCGGGTCGTAGACGACTCCCGAGAGCTTCAGCTCCGGGAGGGACGCCTTTATCTCACCGGATGCCGTGTCGCGTTTGACCGCGCGCAGCTCACGGGACTGCCGGACGGGCGGCGCTGGGAGAGAGGGCAGCCCGGCCGGAGGAACAACCGCAACCCCCTTCGATGAGGACTCACCCTCCGCAGCCTTACGCGGGCCCCCGCCCCTTGTAACCGGGGAAAGGCCCGTGGCCAGGTAGCCGACCCACAGGCCGACGGCGACGCCGAGGACCACCATCCCGCCTACCAAACCCCTTCTATAGCGCGACCGGACGGGACGGCCGGGGGAGGGCGCCGGCAGCCTGCCGGCGCTCTCCTGCTCGGCTTTTTTAAGCGCATCGAGTATCGTGCTCACCGGCTCAGCCTCGGTGTCTTCGCGCCGGCAAGCATAGACCACATTGCAAGGCGCGTCTCCGGCCCGACGATCCCGTCGGCGTTGAGCCCGAAGTGCATCTGAAGCTTTCTCACCGCATTCTCCGTCGCCTCATCGAAACAGCCCGTCATGCCGCCGCTGTAGTACTTCAGCTTTCCGAGGCCCTCCTGCGTCTCCAGCACGTCGCTTCCCCTCATCGTCCTGTGCAGGAGCGGGTCATAGCTGCTGACATGCCGGTTCACGATGAAGGCCCTCCCGTCCCATAAGCCGGCCAGCTCGCCCAGCGGTATAGACAACTCTTCATCCCCCGACCAGCACACGGCGGCGGCCCCGTCTATCCCCTCAAGTACGTAATAGCCGCCGCCGACCTCCATGACACAGGGGAGGTTGACCCTGAGTATAAAAGGCAGCTCAGCCCAGGTAGCCACCGCCCTGAAGCCGGAGCGCCGAACCAGGCCCTCCAGGCTGTCGGTCCTTGAGGGCTTCACATCGTATCCCCACAGGCGGAGGAGTTGTTCCGTTGCCAGGATTTCCGGAGGTAGAGACGCCGTCCCCTCCCCATCACCGCCTGCTTCTTTCTTTTCAACCGACGAGGCAGCCGCCGCGGCCTCACTTGAAGCCGTCTCTTCCTGAACTCCGGAGCCGGGTCTCTTCACGCCGGAAAGGACGGTCTCGCGCGGCGCAGCCATCTCCAGCCCATCCCGCACGGCCCCCGCAGCCCCGGCGACAGCCACCGGTTCAACCCGCCCCCCGCCCACGCGCGGACTCTCCCTGTTTGCCCATCCCAGAAGCCCCGCGAACACGACGGCCGCAACGAGAGTGACCCTGGCAATCCTCATGGGAGAAATCCTCATGGAGAGGAAAGGCACCCTCTCCCGCCGCCGGGACAGGCCATCAAGCTCTGCCCTCGCCCTGCGCACGATCCCCCGCCCGATCCTCCTTGCATTATCCACGTAGCCGATGAGAAGAATCCTGTCACACAGGATATTTATGAGCCGCGGCGTCCCCCCCGAGAAGCGGAATATATCATCCAGGGCGCGGCGACTGAAATCCAGCCCGCCTCTCAGGCCGGCCACGCTCAGCCTGTGCCTTATGTACTCACCGGTCTCCTTCCTGGTGAGAGGCCTGAGGTGATATCTCACGGCAATCCTCTGGTCGAGCTGGCTCATCCGGGGCATGGCCAGACTATCCCGCACCTCGGGCTGGCCCACCAGTACGATCTGGAGAAGTTTATCCCGCTCCGTCTCAAGGTTGGAAAGCATCCTTATCTGCTCCATCACCTCCGGGGAGAGGTTCTGGCACTCATCTATGAGGATGACGACGTTCCTGCCCTCAGACTTGCTCCCGAGGAGGAACCCGTTCAGAGAATCGATCAGCTCCTTCTTCGTCCGGCCGGCGCTCTCCGCCGTGAGATCGTACACTATGTTCATCAAGAGCTCCGTCTCGGTGAGAAACGTGTTCATGATGAAAGCGGAAGCGGTGGCGGGCCCGAGCTCGTTGAGGAGAGCCCTGCAGAGGGTGGTCTTGCCGGTTCCTATCTCGCCCGTGATGAGAATGAAACCCTTCCGCTCCCTTATGCCGTAGAGAAGATGACCGAGGGCCTCCTTGTGGGCGGCGCTGAAAAAGAGGAACCGGGAGTCGGGCGTGAGGCTGAACGGCATCTCGTTCAGGCCGTAAAAGTCGGTATACATATATATCGGTTGCCGGCTATCGCTTTTAGGTTTCTTCTTTTTCTGGTGAGTGTGGACCAATCAGTCAGGAATACCAGATAAAAATCAAATATCAAAAAGCAAAAATTAAAAATACAAATCAAAGATAAAAAAATTTTAAAAATTAAGACTGCAGGCCCAAAAATCAAGCATATGAAGATTAGTGACTTATTGACATGCTTTCAGGCCGAGGGTCTTTCGTCATTTTATAAATTTTTAGTTTGTGGATTTGACTTACCTTCATCGGCTTCTCTATTCGAGAGAGCAACAAGATTTTTCTCCGGCTTGATGCTCTCCCCGGCCAGGATTTGGTTCAGGTCCTCCTGCAATCCCTCCGCCTCGCTCAGATTGATATCCATATCCTCAACCATGAACGCCTGGCCCGTCCCGGGCTGCTCGTAAATAATATAGGCACACCCCTCCCTCTCCGCGCGACCCCTGCGCAGCAGTTTCCTTTTCCGTTCCAGTAGAAGCGCGAAGATATAGGCGAGCTTGAGGAATCGAGGCTCCATGGACCTGACCAGCCAGGCGAGGAGGTTCTCGGCCCGGGTGGACTCGACCGCCTCCGTCTTCCGGGCCGGCTCCTCCGCCAGGAACTTGCCCTGCCACAGCGAAAAAGGCTCTTCACCGCCCTCACGGGTTTCAGGCCGGCAACTGCAGCAGTAGTCGCTGCGCCGAAAACACTCCCCTTCCACAATCAGGACCGAGTAGTACCTCTCGCCCCCGGAGAACGGCCGGCCGCAGGCCGCGCAGGCCCTGCTCCGCTTCTGGAGCTTCCATTCGGCGGGCGGATGACCCCCGTCAGGAACTGGACTTCTCGCTCGCATCGGATTTATCCGCCCTCACCTCTTCGACGTAGCTCATCTGGAGGGCAGAGAGACAGCCGGTTATAAAACCGGACTCCTCTTCGCTCAGATTGCCGGCCGTCTTCTCTTTCAGCATCTCGAGCATATCTATGGCGCTTCCGGCCGAATCCAGGTCCCTCTCAACCTTGCCCGATAGCGGGTTGGCAACCTTGCCAAGAGCAATCCATCCGGAGCTGTGGAGGCTCAGCACGAGCTTTATAAACCGGTTGTCCTCCCGTTCCTTCACTGCTCACTCCTGAAACGGTCTATCGAACGCCTCGTGGAAACTATAGCCGCCCTTGAAATCATCCCGGCTGTCGGTTTTCGTCTTCCTCAATATCCCCTCGTCGACAAGGTTGAAGACTATCTCCCCGAAGTCCTCGCACGAGCCGATCCCCCAATGCTCGAGAACCAACCTCGTCATGGGCCCGAACTTTTTCAGGCCGTACTCGCGAATTCCATCGAGAAGCTCTTTCCCCGACACATGCCGCCTCTCATCCTCGGTGAATTTCTCCCTTCCCCTGGAACGGATCGTATAATCCAGCGCCTCGCTGACAAAGCGATACGCCTCGGTATCGTACCTCCTGTCCCTTTCCATGATCCTCTTCATCTTCTCTCTTACGTCGCTGCCCATCGTCACGCCGCCTTATACGCACGCCGGTACCTCTCCCGCTCACCCCTGGAACAGGATGACCACTCGCTCGCACGCAGCCTCCGGTACGCCTCATCGACGGCAGCCACCATCACCCGCACGCCATCCATGATCTCGTCGGCGCTTCTCCTGTAGCTTGCCTCGGTCTTCATCACGCCCCGGGCCTCGCTGCCCATGAACACCTTGAGGAAGTTTTTATCCTCTTCCATCAGGCCCTCGTGCCCGACCATGGCGTAAGCCGCCTCCGCGGCATCGCAGAGAAGCTCGATGAACTTGAGCATGTTCTGCCCCGCCGATCCCCCGTTCCTCCCGCGAAGTGCGCTCTCAGCCTCGCTCTCAGCCTCGCCCAGGAGATCTATAAGCGTCTCCAGGAGCTTCTCGCGTTTCGGCAGGGACTGGCCGGGAAAAGGGCTCCTCAAGACCCTCCTGGCCCGCATGTAAAGCTTGTCCCGCCTCGCGAGATGCACCGCTCTATTTATTGAAATATCAAACATATTATATTTTCCGTGGAAAAAATTATAAATTCGCTAGCGCCTGCCTGCCGGCAGGCAGGAAGCGAGCAAATTTATATTACAGGCGAAGTCCCGCCGAGTCAAGGGTGCCGCCGCAATCCGTTTCCGCCGCTCCCAGCACCTCCACTGCGTGGCCGACCGCGCCGATAACGTACCCCAGGCACTCGCGCGCCGCGGCGGGGCTGCCCGGCAGATATATGATCAGGCTCCTTCCCCTCGTCCCCGCCCCCGCCCTGGAAAGGATAGCCCTCGGCGTGGTGGCAAGGCTCTTCACCCTCATGGCCTCCCCGAAACCCGGGAGCATCTTGTCGACGATCCCGCCCACCGCCTCGGGTGTCACGTCGCGGGGACCGATGCCGGTTCCGCCGGAGAGAACGACCAGCTCCAATCCCCGGACGTCCACCATATCCGTAACAGCCCGTTTGATCTGGCCGATATCGTCCGGAACGATAGCTGTGCACTCCACATCGATGTTCTCCCCCCCGAGAAAGCCTGCAAGGACGGGCCCCGTGCCGTCCTCACGCTCCCCCCTGGAGCACCTGTCGCTGACTATAATTATCCCCGCTTTCATAAAAAAATCATCACGAACCACGGATTATACGGATTGTACTGATTAAAAATAATGATTTCCATACCACGAAATAATCCGTTTAATCTCCGTCAGACCCGGCGGCTCTGCCGGACGGGCGTTTAATCCGCGGTTTCTTTTTTTGTTTTTTGGATGAGCTCGATGGTCTCGATGCGCATGGATTTGTCTATTGCCTTGCACATGTCGTAGACCGTCAGGGCCGCCACTGATGCGGCCACAAGGGCCTCCATCTCGACGCCCGTCCTGTCCACGGCCCTCACCACCGTCTCGATCGTGACCGTGTCGGCGCCCATGACTAACGCCACATCCACGTGGGTAAGTCGGATCTGGTGGCAGAGAGGTATGAGCAGAAAGGTGTTCTTCGCCGCCGTTATGGCGGCGACCTTGGCCGCGGCGGTAACGTTTCCCTTAGCGACAGCCCCCGACGTGACCGCCTTTACCGTCTCCGGTCCAACCCTCAGGACGGCACGGGCGGCGGCCTCCCTCTCCACGACGGCCTTGGCCGTTACGTCGACCATCCTCACCTCACCCTGTTTGTTTAAATGTGTAAGCTTCTTGATCATATGACTGCTCCACAATTTATTCTTGTCGCCATCCCGTCATGGAAAGATCAAACCAGAAACCAGAAACCGCTTTAACCTCCTATCTCCACCATTTTTCTCCCGCAGGGGGAAACCCGTTCAAAGTCGCACGTGAAGGACTTCCCCTCTATCGCCCTCCTGAAAATCACGCCGATTTCGCCGTCCGAAGCCCCGGACCTGAGCGGCCCCTTGACATCGATCTCCTCATCGGACATAAGGCACGGCCTGAGCTTCCCGTCGGCCGTCAGGCGAAGGCGGTTGCAGGTCCGGCAGAAGCCCCTGCTCACCGGGGCTATCAGCCCCACCATCGACGGGCCGCCGTCCAGGAGGTAGTACACCGCCGGGCCTGCCCCGAGGGCGGCTCCGGCGGGCTCCATGGAGTGCGACCGCTCCATTTCAAGGCGGATCTCATCCATGGGAATAAACCCGTCACCTCCCGGCACGGACCTCATCGACACGGGCATGAACTCTATGAACCGCGGAACTATGCCCCTCTCTCCCGCAAAGACCAGGAAATCCTCCACCTCGTCATCGTTGATGCCGCGGATCACGACCACGTTGACCTTCACCTCGTCGAAGTCACACGCCAGCGCCGCCTCGATTCCGGCCAGGGCGCCTTCGATGCTTCCGACCCGGGTTATCTTCCGGTAGCGGTCACCGCGAAGCGAATCCAGGCTTATATTTACCCTGCGGACCCCGGCCGATTTCAGGCTGCGGGCGCAGCCGGGGAGAAGGTGGCCGTTGGTCGTGAGCGAGATGTCGGTTATCCCCTCTATCCCTCCCAGCAGCTCCACGAGATGGACGACGCCGCTCCTCACAATGGGTTCGCCACCGGTTATCCTCACTCTGGATATGCCCATTCCGGACGCCACGCGGACGAGCCTCTCGATCTCCTCGTACCGGAGAATCTCTCCGTGGGACATTCTCCTCACGCCATCCGGCGGCATGCAGTAGACACACCGCAGGTTGCACAGGTCCGTGACCGACACGCGCATGTAATCGACTTTAGGCTTCACAATCGTACTCGCGCCTTTAATCATTTCGATTTCGATTACGAAAAAGCAAAGAAGGGTATCCCTATCTTACAGGATACCCCTCCTCCCCTTCCGCCCATACGCTACTTCTTCTTTTTCGGTTTTTTCTTCCCCTTTGCCGCCGCGGTTCCCTCCTCCGGGGAGGGCGTGAACTCCAGCATTGCGGCCTCGGCCCCGTCGCCACGCCTTGGCTGGATTCTCAGGACCCTCGTGTATCCGCCGTTTCTCCCCGTGAACCTCGGCCCTATCTCTGAAAAGAGCTTGGCCACGGCGGCCCTGTCCCTGACGAGCGCCAGGGCCAGCCTGCGCGCGTGCAGATCCTCCCGCTTGGCGAGGGTCACAGCCCTGTCAGCCACCCTGCTGAGCACCTTCGCCTTGGCCAGGGTGGTGGCAATCCTCCCCTCCTTTATCAGCGACGCCACGCCCGATGCGACCATCGCCTTCCTGTGGCTGGTGGTCCTGCCGAGCTTTCCCCTGGCCTTTCCGTGCCTCATTCTCTGTCCTCTCCGGGCAGGGCCTTGACGGGGAGCTGCATCCCTAGGGAGAGCCCCATGCCGGTCAGGATCTCCTTGATCTCATTCAGCGACTTCTTGCCGAAGTTCCTGTATTTCAACATCTCCGCCTCATTCTTACTGACGAGATCGCCTATGGTCTTGATGTTAGCGGACGTGATGCAATTGGCGGATCGGACAGACAGCTCGATCTCGTTGATGCTCAACTCAAGGATCTTCTCCAGCTTTCTATCGTCTTCCGGCTGCTCCTCCTGCTCCTCTTCGATTTCGATCATGTCCTTGTCATAATCGACGAATACGTTCAGGTGCTTATCGAGGATGACGGCCGCGTGCTTGATGGCGTCGTCGGGCGATATCCGCCCGTCGGTCCATATCTCGATAACAAGACGGTCGAAATCCGTCCTGTGACCGACCCGCGTGTTCTCGACGTGGTAATTGACCCTCCGCACGGGAGTGAAAATCGCATCTATCGGTATGACTCCGATAGGCTGATCCGGCATTTTATTCTTTTCCGCCGGCGAGTACCCGCGCCCCATGCGCGCCTCCATCTCCATATCCAGCTTGACCTTCTTGGAGAGCGTCGCAATGTGCAGGTCGGGGTTCAGCACCACCATTGTGTTGTCGGTTATTATGTCGGCGGCGGTCACCTCACCCTTTCTATCGACGTGGATCTCCAGCTTCCGCACCTCTCTCGTGTGGGCCTCCAGGAGAACCTTTTTCAGGTTCAATATAATCTGGGTGACTTCCTCCACAACGCCGTCCACGGTGCTAAACTCATGCAGGACGCCCTCAATCTTCACGGAAGTTATCGCGGCACCCTCGATCGACGAGAGAAGGATTCTCCTTAAAGAATTCCCCAGGGTATGACCATAGCCGGCCTCGAACGGCTCCGCTATAAACACGGAGAACTTGTCCGTGGCGGTCTTCTCGTCCCTCAACAACCTCCTAGGCATCTCGAACTTGCCCAGTTTCATAACCATACTTTGTTCCTCCAATCCTATGCTACTTCGAATAATATTCCACAATCAGGTTCATGCTAACCGGCACTTCTATCTCGTCCCTGGTGGGATTCCTGACCAGCTCCCCCCTGAAATTCTTACGGTCGAGCCTCAGCCAGGCCGGCATCTCCTTCTTCTCCGTGACCCTGAACGCCCGCTCGGCTATATGCCTGCTCCTCGGCGCGTCCTTCACCCCGATAACGTCCCCCGCCTTGATAGTGCAGGAAGGTATATCCACCTTCCGGCCGTTCACGAGTATGTGACCGTGCGAAACCATCTGCCGCGCTCCACTCTTGGAGGGAGAAAGGCCAAGGCGGCAGACAAGATTGTCGAGCCTGGTTTCGAGCAATTGCAAAAGCACGTCCCCCGTCACACCCTTCTTCCGCACCGCCTTCATGACGATGTTCTTGAATTGCTTCTCCCGCAGGTCGTAGAGCCTCTTGAGCTTCTGTTTTTCCCTGAGCTGAACGGCGTAAGCAGAGAGCTTTCTCCGCCTGAAGCCGCGAGCTCCCGGCTTCGACTTCTGCCTCTCCACGGGGCACTTCGCCATATTGCACCGCTCGCCCTTGAGGAAGAGCTTCATGCCCTCCCTCCTGCAGAGCTTGCAGTTCACGTTCTCTGCCATCGATCACACTCTCCTTCTCTTCGGGGGGCGGCACCCGTTGTGCGGAACGGGCGTGACATCCCTGATCACTGTTATTTCCAGCCCTGTGGACTGAAGGGAGCGGATCGCCGACTCCCGTCCGGAGCCAGGCCCCTTGACCCACACCTGCACCTCCCTCACCCCGCTCTGCATGGCCCTGCGGCCGCAATCCTTGGCGGCCACCTGGGCGGCGAAGGCCGTGCTCTTTCGCGACCCCTTGAAACCGACGCCTCCGCCGCTCGAGGCCGCGATGACGTTCCCACTGACATCGGTGATCGAGATAATCGTATTGTTGAATGTGGCCTTTATATGGGCAACGCCCTGCGCCTCGGCGCGCTTCTTGGGGCCCTTGCCCGCCTGTCGTCTTTTAACCTCAGCCATACTGCCGCTCCTTTAACCTGCTTTATTTTTTCCTTCTCACGCCCATCGTCTTCTTCGGCCCCTTCCGCGTCCTGGCATTCGTGCTCGTTCTCTGCCCCCTCACCGGAAGGCCGCGCTTGTGCCGGAGTCCCCTGTAGGAACCGATGGAGATAAGCCTCTTGATGTTGGCGGTGACGTCCCGCCGGAGGTCCCCCTCCACCATGTACTCGCTCCCTATGACCGAGTTGAGCTTGCTGATCTGATCCTCGGTGAGATCCTTCGCCCGCAGGGCAGGGTCGATCCCGGTCTTCTTTATGATCTGCTTCGACATCACGCTCCCTATCCCGTATATATAGGTCAGGGCAATGTCTATCCTCTTCCCTTTCGGTATATCGACTCCTACAATTCTCGGCACTCCTACCTCCTACGTAATCTCAGTCTATTTTTCCAGTAACTAGAAACAAGAAACCGCCTTCACCCTTGCTTTTGCTTGTGCTTGGGGTTGGTGCAGATTACTCTCAAGACGCCCTTTCTCTTGACAATCTTGCACCGCTCGCAAAGCCTCTTTATCGAAGTTCTTACCTTCATGTTTTCCTCACCGCCTAACCCTGTAGATGATCCGCCCCTTCGTAAGATCATAAGGACTCATCTCCACGAGAACCTTGTCGCCAGGCATCAGCCTGATGAAGTGCATGCGCATCTTTCCCGATATGTGAGCGAGAATAACGTGGCCGTTCGGAAGCTCCACCCTGAACATCGTGTTGGGCAGAACCTCCCTGACCTCCCCCTCGACCTTTATCGGCTCTTCTTTCGCCATGTCATTATCTCCGGTCCGTTTTCCCCGATCGCAACCGTGTGCTCGAAATGCGCCGAGGGCTTCCCGTCGGCGGTCACAACGGTCCATCCGTCCTCCAGGACCTTGACCCCGTGCCCCCCCGCGTTGATCATCGGCTCCATCGCCAGGACCATCCCGGCATTCAGCCTCGGCCCGCTTCCGGGCCTCCCGTAATTGGGTATCTGCGGCTCCTCGTGCATCTGCTGGCCGATACCGTGGCCGACAAAATCCCTGACGACGGAGAAGCCGCGCTCCTCCGCGCAGCTCTCGATCGCGTGGGAGATATCACCGAGCCTGTTGCCCGACCTCGCCTTTTCAACTGCCCGGGCCAGGGACTCGCGAGCCGTCTCTATCAAGGCCTTCTTCTCGCTCGATATCTTCCCCACCGGCATGGTCCTGGCCATATCCCCGTAATAGCCGTTACAGCAGACGCCGATGTCTATGCTTACGATCTCCCCCTCCTCGAGAACACGCTCTCCCGGAATGCCGTGGACGACCGCCTCGTCTATTGAGACGCAGATGTTGCCCGGATACGGCGGCACTCCCGGCACGGGGCTGGCGTATCCCATGAACGCGCTGCGCGCGCCCGACTTCTCCATGCGTGCACCGGCCCTCCTGTCGAGGTCGATCGTCCTTACGCCGGGCGCTATCAGCTCCTCGAGCTCGTCCATTATATCCGCCACTATCCCGCCGCTCCAGCGCATTTTCTCTATCTCTCTCTTCGACCGGAGGAGTATCACGACCGGGCCTCCAGGATCGCCGTTATCTCCTCCAGGTTCTCATCCACGCTCTTATCGGCGTCTATGTCGACCAGCTTCCCCGTCCGCCGGTAGTAATCGACAAGGGGCGCTGTCCTCTCCTCGTAGACCCGGAGCCTGTTCAATATGGTATCCCTCTCATCGTCCGGCCGCCGGACGAGCCCGCCTCCACAGTAATCACAGACTCCCGGCTTAGCCGGGGGCAAATTCTTCACGTGGAAATTGGCGCCGCACCGCTCGCACACCCTCCTGCCCGTCAATCGCTGGAGTATCGTCTCCCTGGAAACGTTCATCTGTATCACTGCATCGACCTCTATCCCGAGCCTCTCCATCGCGGCCGTGAGCATCTCCGCCTGGGCGATCGTCCTGGGAAAGCCGTCGAATATGAAACCACTGCTGCAGTCACCGGACTCAAGCCGCTCCTCGACCATGGAGCATGTGACATCATCGGGCACGAGCTCCCCCTGCCCCCAGTAGCCGTGGGCGCGGATCCCGATATCGGTCTTTTTCTCGAAGGCATCCCGGAACATGTCGCCCGTAGATATGTGCGGCACACCGTGCTTCCTGCCGAGGCGGGCCGCCTGCGAGCCCTTGCCCGCTCCCGGAGCTCCCAGAAGAATCAGCCTCATCGTCCCCTCAGCCTCCCCTTCTTCATGAACCCGTCGTAGTGGCGCATCAGGAGGTGGGACTCCACCTGCCTCATAGTATCCAGCATAACGCCGACGATAATAAGCATCCCGGTGCCTCCGAAGAACTGCGCTATATCGTAATCGACCCTGAACCACCCCATCATGATCGTCGGTATGATCGCTATCAAGGCCAGGAATACCGCCCCGGCCAGCGTTATCCGGGTCATGATGTGATCGAAGTACTCTGCGGTGGGCTTGCCGGGCCTTATGCCCGGGACGAAGGCCCCCGTCTTCTTCATGTTCTCCGCAAGCTCTATGGGGTTGAAAGTAATCGCGGTGTAGAAGTAACAGAAGAATATAATGAGCGCGGTGTACGTCACGATATACGCGGGAGAGCCTGGATTCAGCCAGTCGCGGACTATATTGAGCCACTCGGCCTTGGCCAGGGCGGCGATCGTCCCCGGGAACATGAGTATGGACGAGGCGAAGATAATAGGTATTACCCCGGCCTGGTTCACCCTGAGTGGGATGTACGTGCTCGCGGCGGTGTATATCCTCCGGCCCCTTATCTGCTTCGGCCTCTGGATGGGAATCCGCCGCTGCCCCTCCGTCACCATCACGATCCCCGCTATGACCAGGACCACGATCGCCAGCATGCCGAAGAGGTGGACGATCGAGAGATCGCCGATCGAGACCCTCTCGGCCAGCTTCCCTACGGCGAAGGGAAGGCGCGCTACTATTCCGGCGGTTATGATAAGGGAGATACCGTTGCCTATCCCTCTCCCCGTGATCTGCTCACCGAGCCACATGATGAATATCGTGCCTGCGGTGATGGTTATGATGATGATCATCGTCGTGAAAAGGCCCGGGTTCGGGATAATGACACGGCCCTGGAAGTTGCGCGGGTCCTGCAGGAAACGGGCGATAACGGAGGCCTGGAATAAGCAGAGGAGGACCGTCCCGTACCTGGTGTACTGCTGGATCTTTTTTCTCCCCATATCGCCTTCCCGGGCGAGCTTCTCAAGGGCGGGGACGACCGCTGTCAGAAGCTGCATGATGATCGAGGCGCTGATATAGGGCATGATGCCAAGGGCGAATATCGTGCACCTGGACATCGCTCCCCCGCTGAACAGGTTCATCAGGCCGAAGAGGTTTCCCCCGGGCAGGTCGTTGAAGAACTCGCTGAGCTTTGCCCCGTCAACGCCGGGCGTGGGAACGTAGGCCCCTATGCGGTAAACGGCGAGAATGCCAAGCGTGAAGAGGACCCTCTTCCTGAGCTCCGGTATCTTGAATATATTTGTGAAAGCCGAAATCAATTGCCTTTTCCTACTACTTCCCATCTCCCGCCCGCGGCGGCGATCTTCTCGGACGCCGGGCGCGAGAAGGCATGAGCTTTGACCTCCAGCTCCTTCTTCAGCTCACCGTCGCCCAGTATCTTCACGGGCTTTCTCCGGTTCGAGATAAGGCCCGCCTCGCGGAGGGAGGCAGGGTCCACGACCGAGCCCTTCCTGAAAGAGTTCAGCTCGGAGAGGTTGACCACCTGGTACTCGATCTTGGACGGGTTTCTGAAACCACGCTTGGGCAGCCGCCGTATAAGGGGCATCTGCCCACCCTCGAAGCCGGGGCGAACGCCGCCGCCCGAGCGTGAGCGCTGGCCCTTATGGCCCCTGCCTGAGGTCTTTCCCCGGCCCGAGCCCGGCCCGCGGCCCAGGCGCCTGGTCCTTTTCACGCTCTTCGGCAGCCTATCCAATCTCAACCGCATCTTACTCTCTCCTTCTCAGCCTCTGGACTGCCTGCTGCTCCTTCAGCTCCGTCAGAGCCGCCATCGTCGCCCTGACAACGTTAAGCGGGTTGTTAGAGCCGAGCGACTTGGAGAGGACGTCCCTGATGCCCGAAAGCTCCAGCACCGCCCTCACGGCGCCGCCCGCGATTATGCCCGTCCCCTCGGCTGCCGGCTTCAGGAGAACCCTTGCAGCACCGAAACGGCCGATCACTCTGTTGGATATCGTCCCGCCCTCCAGGGGGAAGTCCATAATAGACCTCCGCGCGGTCTCGGAGCCCTTCCTGATGCACTCCGCTATCTCTTTAGCCTTGCCGAAGCCGTACCCGACGCGGCCGTTGAGGTCTCCGACTACGACAAGGGCGCTGAACGAGAAACGACGGCCGCCCTTAACAACCTTCGCGCAACGGTTTATGCTGACGACTTTCTCAGTGAACTCCTCTTCCCTTGCTTCCCCCATCAATTTTCCCTTTTTCACTTGATATCGATTATTGTTCATTGATTATCGTTCATGGTTTATTGTTGTTAAAATTTCAATCCGCCCTCTCTGGCGCCCTCCGCCAGGGCCTTAACGCGGCCGTGATAAGAGTAATTCCTCCTGTCGAAAACGACGGTCTCTATGCCCATGGCCGCAGCCTTCCCCGCGAGGAGCTTGCCGAGATTGCGGGAGGCCTCGCAGTTCGAGCCCTTATTGCCGTAGGCATCCCGGTATTCCCTGCTCAGCGTGCTCGCTCCGACGAGAGTCAGGGACTGTTCGTCGTCGATCAACTGGGCCGATATACCACGGAGGCTCCTGGAGACACACAGTCTCGGACGGGCCGCCGTCCCGAATACCCGCCGTTTTGTCTTCTTTCTATTTTTTTTAACTGGCATGTTCTGCGATCCTGTTTCATGAAATTCCAAGAGATGCCGGTTTCAACGGCAGCTCTTGGAATTTTATCATGCTATGGTTTTGCCGGCCTTTCTCCTCACGTACTCGTTCTCATACCGTATGCCTTTCCCCTTGTAGGGCTCGGGCGGGAGAAAACCCCTGATCCGCGCGGCAAACTCACCGACCAGCTTCTTGTCGCTGCCCGCGACTTTTATCTTCGTATTCTTATCCACCTCGACCTTTATGCCCTCCGGCACATGGAGTTCGACGGGGTGAGAGAAACCGAGCTGAAGCACGATCGCGTCTCCGTCCACGCGGGCGCGGTACCCCACGCCCACTATCTCCAGCCGCTTCTCGTACTCCTTGAGAACGCCCTCGACCATGTTGGCTATGAGGCTCCTGTAGAGGCCGTGGGCCGAACGCGTTTCCTTCGAGTCGGAGGAGCTGGAAACGATGACCCTCCCGTCCTCCATTTTCGCGGATATCCCGCCGCACAGCATCTGCTGCGCCTCTCCGCCGGGCCCCGCAACGGTAACGAGATCGCCCTCGATCTTAACCTGCACCCCCGGCGGGATTACTATCGGTTTTTTCCCTACTCTGGACATATCATCTCACCAAACGTAACAGAGGACCTCTCCCCCGGTACCCGCGTCCACGGCCTGGCTGCCCGTAAGGACACCCTTCGACGTTGAAATAATCGTCAGCCCGCCGCCGCCCATTACAACGGGAACCTCGTCCTTTCCGACGTATTTCCTCATGCCCGGTTTGCTCACCCGCTTCAGCCCCTTGATAACCCGGGCTCCCTTGGGGCCGTATCTCATCCTTATCCGGAGTGTCCTTTTGCCTTCCTCCTCGATAACCTCGGAGCCTCCTATAAACCCACCCTCTGCGAGGAGGCGGGCCACCTCCACCTTGAACTTCGAGGAGGGCATGCCGACAACCCTGATCCGCGCCGTGTTGGCGTTCCTTATTCTCGTCAGCATATCCGCTATGGGATCGGTCATACTCATTCTGTTATTTACCCCTTCCTAATATTTTTTTATCCTATTTTCTGCTGCTACTCATATTTTTTTAATTTTTCATGCCTTATCATTTACTTTCAATCAGGCCCCTTTTAATTGCCTACCAACTAGGCTTACCTAAAGGTAATTAAAAAAATATTACCAGCTCGCCTTCGTGACGCCGGGTATCTGGCCGCGGCTCGCCAGCTGCCTGAAGCAGATGCGGCAGAGCTTGAACCTGCGCATGTAGCTCCTGGGGCGGCCACAGCGGCTGCACCGGTTATACTTCCTCACCTTGAACTTCGGCTCCCTTTTGCTCTTCAGGATTAATGCCTTCTTGGCCATGCTAACTTCTCCTCGAGAACGGCATTCCGAACAGGGCGAGCAATTCACGCGCCGCCTCGTCGCTGCGCGCGCTTGTCACTATCGCTATGTCCATACCCTGCGTTCTCTTTACTTTGTCGACATCTATCTCCGCGAATACTATCTGCTCCTGGAGTCCGATGTTATAGTTGCCCGAACCGTCAAACGACCCGGGAGATACCCCCCTGAAGTCGCGTATACTGGGCAGGGCCACATTTATCAACCTGTCGAGAAACTCGTACATCATCCGCCCCCTCAGGGTAACCCTGCACCCCACGGGATTCCCCTCCCTCAGCTTGAACTCCGACACTGACCGCCTGGCCAGCGTCCTGGCCGGTCGCTGGCCCACAATCAGGGCAAGCTCATCCATGGCATCGTCCAGCAGTTTGCTTTCGGCGACGGCTTCACCGATCCCCATATTGACCACTATCTTCTCGAGCCTCGGTACCTGGTGCAGGTTGGAGTATCCGAAACGGGACATCATCTCAGGCACGATATCGCTTCTGTATCTGTCAAGCAGCCTCGCCATCTTCACGCCTTTCCTATTGTCTCATCGCACCTTTTGCAGAAGCGGACCTTCGTGCCGTCCTCGTATCTCCGTATCCCGACCCTGACGCCCCTGGCGCACTTCGGGCAGTATATCATCACGTTCGATATCGGTATGGGCGCCTCCTTGTCTATGATTCCGCCCTTGGGACTCTGCTGCGACGGGCGCAGCGTCTTCTTGAGATAGTTCAGGCCCTGGACTATGACCTTGCCCTTCCCGCTTATGACTTTGAGGACCTTTCCCGTCTTTCCCGCCGCCTTTTCCTTCCCGGCGACGGCTATTACGATATCGTCCCGCCTTATACGACACTTGGCTCCTTTTTTATCCTTTCTTTTTTTCATCTCATTCAGCTCAGTTCCAATCAAATTTATCCACGAATTTTAAATAGGACGCAGATCTATTAGATTATCAGGATTTATACGTTTTTATCTGCGAAAATCTGCGTCCAATATATTCATTTGCTTCTATGGATGCTCCAGGCTAAAGGACTTCCGGGGCCAGGGATATTATCTTCATGAAGTTCTTATCCCTCAGCTCCCTGGCAACCGGGCCGAATATCCTCGTCCCCCTGGGGTTGTCCTGGTCGTCTATGATGACGATCGCGTTCGTGTCGAACCGCAGGTATGAGCCGTCGTCCCGCCTGACCCCCTTCTTCGACCTCACAACCACGCCCCGCACAATATCACCCTTTTTAACGATGGCGCCGGGGGAGGCCTCTTTAACCGAGCCTATAATGTAATCGCCGATATTTGCGTACCTCCGCTTCGAGCCGCCCGGAACCTTGATACAGCCTACCTCCTTGGCCCCCGTGTTATCGGCTACCATCAATCTCGTCATCATCTGTATCATGCGCGCTCAGCTCCCCATAGACGGTGTTTATCCGGTCGCACGGGCAATTACCTCCGCCAGGCGCCATCTCTTCAGCCTGGAGATGGGGCGGGTCTCCATTATCTTCACCCGGTCTCCCATCTTGGCCTCGTTCTTCTCGTCGTGCACGTAGTATTTCTTCGACTTCCTGATCGTCTTGCCGTAGAGAGGGTGCCGTGTGATCCTCTGGACCCTGACGACAACCGTCTTGTCCATCCTTTCGCTCACAACGACCCCCGTACGCGTTTTTCTCTTGCCCCTATCCATCAAAACCTCACCTGTTCTCCGTCAGCTGTTTCCTCTCGTTCAATATAGTCAGTATCCTGGCTATATCCTTCCTTAACCGGCCGGCACGGCCGGCCTTCTCCACCTGACCTGTGCTCGCCTTTACGCCGATGTCGAAAATCTCCCTCCTGAAATCGTGAAGGAGCTGCTCGAGCTCGGCGCCCGTTTTCTCCCGTAACTCCAGCGCCTTCATCTATCTCCTCGTAACAAACATGGTCCTGAACGGCAGCTTGTTGGCTGCGCGCCTCAGGGCCTCCTTGGCCATCGTCTCGCTCACACCGTCGACTTCGAAAAGAACGGCGCCGGGCCTCACGGGGGCAACCCAGCACGAGATGTCCCCCTTGCCCTTCCCCATCCTGGTCTCGGCGGGCTTCTTCGTCACGGGCTTATCGGGAAAGACCCGTATCCAGACCTTGCCTTTCCTCTTGATGTGCCGGGTGAGGGCCACGCGGGCCGCCTCGATCTGGACGGCGGTGATCCGCCCCGTCCCCAGGGACTTGAGGCCGTACTCTCCGAAGCTCACCGCGCACCCCTTGATGGCCACACCCCTGACCCTGCCCTTATGGCTCTTTCTATGTTTTGTCTTTTTCGGCTGCAGCACCGCGCTTCTCTCTCTCTTCTTCGTCGCCTTTGTTGCAGACCCAGACCTTCACACCTATCAATCCGTAAGTGGTACGGGCCTCGGCGAATCCGTAATCTATGAACGCCCTGATAGTGTGGAGAGGTATCTTCCCCCACTTGTAATTCGCCACACGCTTCATCTCCGACCCGCCCAGGCGGCCGGCGGCCCTTATCTTTATGCCCTCGACTCCCGCGTCAACCGCCTGCTGCACGGCTCTTTTCAGTGCCCTGCGGAAGGAGACCCTCCTCGCGAGCTGCAGGGCCACGTTCTCCGCGATCAACTGGGCTCGCCCTTCCGGCTTATTCACCTCCTGTATATCGATGGAGATACCCTTGTTATCGGTCATATCGATGATACTGTCCTTGAGTCGGTCGATCTCCACCCCCTTCCTCCCGATAACGATGCCCGGCCGTGCGGAGTGGATAATGATCCTGATGCGGTCGCCGGCGCGTTCGATGACGATCTTCGGAATCGCGGCAAAAGAGAAGTTTTTCTTTATGTAGTCCCGGATCTTCAGGTCCTCGATAAGATTATCGGCATAATCCTTCCTCGAGAACCACCTGCTCTCCCAGTTTTTCCTTACCGCAAGCCTGAAGCCCACAGGATGTACTTTTTGACCCACATTCCCTCCTTCTATCTAGTTAGCCACAAAGGCACGAAGACACGAAGGTGATCAACTTGAGCCGCGAACGTTTCGTTCATGCAATAATTCGAGCAGCAATACGTGAACATGCTCTTTTCGCTTCTCACCTTCGATTCCATGAATTCCTACCTTTGTGTCTTGGTGTCTTTGTGGCTAGTTTTACTGTTCTTCTTCTCTTTTTTCTTTTTCTTCACTGCAGCACTTTCCTTGTCCTCGGGTCGCTCGTCGAGTTCTATGGTAATATGGCTCATCCTCTTCCTGATAGGCGTCGCCCGCCCCATCGCACGCGGGATGAACCGCTTGAGCACCGGGCCCTCGTCGACCGCGACCGCGGAGACGTACAGCCTCTCAACGTCTACCTTCTCCCGCGCTTTCGCGTTGGCGAGCGCGGACTGCAGTACCTTCTTGATCACAAGCGCCGCCTTCTTCGGGCAGTAGTCCATGATGGCGAGCGCCCGCGAAACCGCCTGCCCCCTCACGAGATCCGCCACCTCGCGAGCCTTCCGCGGTGGAACCCGTACATATCTGGCACTTGCTCTGGTTATCATGATCACTTCTTGGTCAGGGACCTCTCGGTCGCCGAACCGTGCCTCCTGAACGTCCGCGTAGGTGAGAACTCGCCGAGCTTGTGACCGACCATGTTCTCGGTTATGAACACCGGGATAAACCGCTTGCCGTTGTGAACGGCGAACGTGTGCCCCACGAACTCAGGGATAATCATCGACCTCCTGGACCATGTCTTGATGGGCCTCTTCTCTCCCGACCGGCTCATCTTTTCAACCTTCTTGAGCAACTTTTCTTCGACGTAGGGACCTTTCTTAACCGATCTCGCCATCGGATCACCTCTTCTTCCTCGGTTTGACGATAAACTTTCTGCTCTTCCGTTTCTTCCTCGTCTTGTACCCCTTGGCAGGCATCCCCCACGGCGAGCACGGGTGACGCCCCCCGGATGACTTCCCCTCGCCGCCGCCCAATGGGTGGTCAACCGGGTTCATAGCGACCCCCCTGACCCTGGGCCTGCGGCCCAGCCACCGCGAACGGCCGGCCTTGCCGAGAGACCGCGACTCGTGCTCCGCGTTACCAACCCTGCCGATCGTCGCCCGGCAGGCCAGGCTGACCATCCGGACCTCCCCGGAGGGAAGCTTGACGTGCCCGTAATCCCCCTCCTTGGCCATTATCTGGGCGGCGCTGCCCGCGCTCCGGACAATCCTCCCACCCCTGCCCGCGATGAGCTCGACGTTGTGCACGTCCATACCGATGGGGACATTGCGCAGAGGCATGGCGTTGCCCTCGGCAACCTCCACGCTCTCTCCTGAAATCACCTTATCGTTAACCTTCAGGCCGATGGAGGCCAGAATATAGCGCTTCTCGCCGTCCACGTAGTTGAGGAGCGCCAGGTTCGCCGACCTGTTCGGATCGTACTCTATCGCCGCCACCCTGGCGGGTATCCCGTCCTTGGTACGCCTGAAATCCACGACGCGGATCTTCCTCTTGTGACCCCCTCCCCGATGGCGAACGGTGATCCTCCCGTGGACGTTCCTGCCGGCTTTCGACCTGCGGGACTTGACCAGGGACCTCTCGGGCCTCTTCTTCGTTATATCGTCGAAGGTCAGCGTCGTCGCGAACCTCCTCGATGCCGTCGTCGGCTTGTACTTTTTTATCGCCATGATCTCACCACGAATATCACTTCAGCTCTATTCTGTCCCCCTCTTTCAGGGTCACGATGGCCTTCTTCCAGTCGGGGGTTTTTCCCATAACGTAACGCACCCTCTTCTTCTTGCCCCTTACCGAGACGGTATTGACCGAGATGACGCCCACGCCGTAAATGGCCTTTATCGCCTTCCCGATCTCAACCTTGTTCGCGTCCCTGGCAACCTTGAACAGGTACTTGTTCTGGGCGCCCAGCCGGCTCCCCTTCTCTGTCACCCGGAACCCCTTTATTATGGAATAGTGCGTTCTACTCATCCCGCTTCTCCCCGAACATCCCCATGAGCGCACCCTCGAGCTCCCTGTCGAAGAAGAGCCTACCGTGTGATAATACCTGATAGGCGTTGAGGCTCCCGTAATCCGCCATGTCCGCACCGGGGATATTCCTTATCGAGCGGCGCATATCTGCGTTCGGACCCTTGACGACGAGCAGGGGCCTGCGGCCGGCGTCCAGGACATCCAGGAGCCTGCGCATCTCCCTCGTCTTCGGCTCCGGGACCTCGAGCCGGTCCACGACCGTTACAAGGCCGTCAAGGACCTTGTCGGCGATCGCGGCCTTGAGGGCCCGACGCCTCATCTTCGCCGGGACGGTCATGGAGAAATCCCTCGGCCTCGGACCGAAGGCGACACCGCCTCCTCTCCGGATAGGCGACGCGAAGGAGCCCGCGCGGGCCCGTCCCGTCCCCTTCTGCCTGTAGGGCTTCCTGCCAGTCGCCCGCACCTCGCCCCTGGTCTTCGTGCTCGCCGTGCCCCGCCTCTGCCCGGCAAGGAAGCACCTCACTACCTGGGCAACGAGGCGCAAGTTCACGCTGGACCGGAGGCGCTCGTCGGGGAGCTCCAGCCTCTCCATCGCCTTTCCGTCTTTAGCTATGACAGCTACTTCAGCCATTAACCTTTACCGCCTCTCTTACAATAAGATATCCCCCGGCCGGGCCGGGGACTCCGCCCCGCACGAACAGGAGGTTGTTCTCTTCGTCCACGCGCACAAGGAGGAGGCTCTGGACGGTCACCCGCTCGTTGCCCATGTGGCCGGCCATCTTCTTGCCCTTCTTTATCTGCCCCCCCATGCCGAGGTTCGAGCCGTGGCTCGCTATGGAACCGGCCTTCCGCTTTGCGCCGTGGGTGCCGTGACTGGCGGGCGCGCCGGCGAACCCCCATCTCTTCATCACGCCGGCGAAGCCCTTGCCCTTGGAAATCCCCGAGACATCGATGTACTCGCCCTCCTTGAAAATGGACACCCCTATCTCCTGTCCGGGCTCGACCCCCGAGACATCGTCAACCCGTATCTCCCTCAAGAACCTCTTCGGCCTCGAACCGGACTTCGCGAAGTGCCCCATGAGAGGCTTCGTCGTGCGCGACTCCTTCGCGTCGTCGAAGCCAACCTGCACGGCGCTGTACCCGTCCCTCTCCACGGTCTTCACCTGCGTGACCACGCAGGAACCCGCCTCTATCACCGACACGGGAATGTCCACCCCCCCTGTCGTGAAGATATGGGTCATCCCAAGCTTTTTTCCCAGCAATCCTCTCATCTAAATTTACTCCACACTAAATTTGCTCTGCAAATTTACTTACTAATTCGCCGAAGGCGAATTAGAGCATCTTCATCTCTATATCAACTCCGGCCGGAAGATCGAGCTTTTTCAGCTCGTCCATCGTCTTCGCCGTCGGATCGAGGATGTCGAGCATCCGTTTGTGCGTCCGTATCTCGAACTGTTCCATCGACTTCTTATTCACGTGCGGCGACTTCAGGACGGCATACCTCTCCATCCTCGTGGGCAGGGGAATGGGGCCGCAGACCCGCGCTCCCGTGCGCTTCGCCGTATCGACAATCTCCGACGCCGACTTGTCCAGAATCCTGTGATCGTAAGCCCGCAGCCTTATCCGTATCTTCTGCTTCTCCATGATAAATTTATTCCAATATTTCCGTGATGCGGCCCGCGCCGACGGTCCGTCCGCCCTCGCGGATGGCAAACCTCAGTCCCTTCTCCATCGCTATCGGCGTGATAAGCACCACCTCTATGCTCACGTTGTCTCCCGGCATCACCATCTCAACACCCTCGGGCAGCGTAACGCTCCCCGTGACGTCCGTCGTCCGGA
>JAVCDC010000013.1 GCA_030765135.1 Candidatus Tritonobacter lacicola
CCCTGGAGGGAGGCCGGCCTGGAACCAAGGTGAGTAGTCCCGCGAAGCAGGATCTGCGTTTGAGCAAGTTGGTGATATTGTGGGCATCCTGCCCGAAAGTAAGTTAGAAAGTTAAGACCGTCCCCTCCGGGTTCACCCACGACTTGGTGCCGACTTGGGCCTCTTGGGCCTCAACTTGGGCCCAACTTGGTCCCCTGACTCTAGCTGTGACTCTGGCCTCAGCCAGAGTACTGCCGTCTTGAGCCGAACCGTTGTCACAAATCCATCCGTAACGGCGAATTCAGGCTCCGGCAACCCGGCAGCCACACAGCGGAGAATCATATCCCCAATATCCACCCCATCAACTCAATATATTTCAAGAGGTAATATTGTCTTAGAGCTGCAATTTTGGGTGTAAAACTGGACCCATAAGCTTAAAACCAGGAGGGTAATTTTAGATAACCATCTATTATTCAGTTACTTAGGCAGGTCCGACCCCACTTCACACATTAATTGATACTCAATAAGACCAGAATCACTTTTCCGTTTATTACGGGCTTTTACCATAACCAATGACGCCTTCTTTCCAGTTTTTCAATGTCCTGCTTGAGCCAGGTCTGTTTATGAAAAGTTAATTGCTTAGGCCCACCCTTGAATTTAATGCCAAGAACCTTACATGCAGCAAGTTTATTGGTTAATTCAATGATATCCTCTTTTGACTTGATTAACTTTGTTAGTGAACAGAGGGTATTCAAAAGATTTGCCAGCAACATATCTGCATTTATTATATCAAGGCCCGTTATATCCGTGATCCTTCCTGCGTGAACAAATTTGTTTCTCAATTTATATAATCGCTTAATTAAATCTTTCCAAGGTCTAGGGCTCCAATCAGTTAACCAGCCAAAAAATGTCATCATTCTATCCAAAACCGTATCAGGGAAAGGTTCTCCCCTCTTAGTTAAGAGAAGCTCTATGGCAACCATATCATACATAAAAGATTCCCATATATTGCGGGATAAACAACTCAGGCCACCCAATAGAGCAGCATTTCTTAGAGAGAATCTCCACTTAGGTGAAACTGATATTTCGCCATTCAAAATCCTCAACAATCGAGGAAAAAAATGAGATGAAAGCTGCCGTTTCCACTGCTTATCCAAACGATATGGCTTAATGGAATCCAATCTCATGGGGCAATATTTCCAATCCTTATTTGAATTGGAGAAAAGAAAATAGTCATCTAACAGAATGTTACCATACTCTGGGCCACCAAATAGGATACGCTCATGCCTGCTCAATCGGTACATTTGAGAAGATGCCAAAACACAAACAGCCTCTTTTATCCGTCGAAATTCATGGGTAAGATTATCTTCTGGACATCTTCTAGATTTTAAGAATGCATATACTTTGGCCCCCGAAAATAGGCCCTTATCGCCAATAGGAGTTATTCTACTTCTGTAATAAGAAACTTTCTCGGGAAGTCCCAACCTTTTTCTTATAAAAGGGATTTTATCGGATGAAATGAAAACAACGTTCTCAACTCTAAGCTCCCCTCCAATATCACGAGAGATTTCTAAATTGTGTATGGGGACAAACAGAGACCAGTTAGTTTTATTCATAATATCTCAATTAAGATTCTTGTGAGTTTATTGCGAAATAAGATTGTGAAGTATCTCGGTCTCAAGCTCAGGTCCGACATCGCAACCACGACTTTATAGTCCATAGCGCAGGTCTGACCCCACTCCCTCAGCAGTCTACCTTCCCTTTCTCTAATCTCTTATCTTTGCTTTGCTGGCAAAATAATTGCCCCTTCTAGCCCATCTTATTTAGCAAACCTGTTAACTACCCTCCCATTCTGGTCTATTTCCCCAGCTCGTTTCTGAAAGGCAAGAAAAATTTGATTCTTAACAGCATTTCTACTATTTACGCCTCGTACCTCTATATATTTGCGAACGTCGCCCAACCTACTTAAGCGATTTTCACACGCACATCTATAAACTCTACCATTTCTTATTTCTAAGATGAGAGCATCCAAGGCGGCTAATAAATCATCTGCCAGTTGACAGATATTAATAACTAAGTAAATGTTACTAATGTTGCCTTGCATTGAATAGAACCGCATGTTTTCATCGCGGAAGGCCCTTGCATTATTATTATTAGAAAGCCATTTCACGCTAATCCTTTCCGACATCTCACTAGGAAAATAAGCACAGTAAGACTTCGGTTCATATTCATGTACTGTTCCATGTCGCCACATTGAATAGAGGAGTTCAGCGTAATCATGATAATTTAGCGGAAAGTACTTCTTAATAAATTTCACAGCCCTTTTTGTATTGCTATTATCCCCAAAGGCAATTAGTCCTAGATAATCGATATAACAAAATACTTGCCTCGGAATACCAAAGAAACCAGCCTGTTTTCCTGAATAATGACGGCTATGATATCGTGCAACTCTTATCACATCATTAACAATTGAGTCTCTGACATTATGCTTTAAATATTCTATATCTCGCACTGGCATTTTATATTTTTAGGTCGGAACTGATCAGAGGACCAAGTCTTTATTTATACAATTGTATAGACCAATTGAGTCAAGCTACCGCATTACAACAAGTCTTCCTCAATATCATCAATAATTCTTCTCAACTCTCTTTTATCTTTATTTTTCGCAATACGCATTACGCACAACGCAATACAAATTAATAGTTCCGAAGCCCGCAGTCAGCAATAAAATCAAGAGTAAAGATTTGACCCTCTTCTATCGCCAAATGCGACAGGGAAATAAAAGCCAACGTACTTAATACTCTTAACATTCCGTGGGGCGGATTCTACTGGGATGTGATACCAATGCTCTTTTTGAATTACCGGCCAGAGCTTCTTCCGGGGAACAATCCCCACCAGGGCAGGTGTCTTCGTCTTCTCCATCAATCTTCAATCGTCGTTCGTCAATTGATAGGCTTTTCCGCAATGGTTTTGGAGCCTGCTGCCCCCTGAACAGTCAAAAGGAAAGATCTCCCTTTTGCACTAGGAGCCTAAATAGGTTACCCCAATTTTTCCGCCCCTATATCTTCTCTATTTGATTTTAGTAACGAAATCACTAACCATATCCAAATGGGATACTAAACTCTTAACAATAATTTTCTCATTCCAGTAATTGGAAGTTATATCGCCCAGTCTTTTTAAGATTTTTAAGACTCTGTCTTTTTCTGGATGCTCATCATTCTTCGCAACACTTTCAAGTTCTTTTATCTTTGATTCAATCTCATCTTCTGATAAATAACCAACTATAAAATATGCTTCTATTAAAGTCCCTTCCCATGCATTTAGAAAACTAATCCCTGCATCTGTTGTTTCCAAGCAACTCAATATCTCTTGAATATTAACTGAATCAGCGTGAAGTTTATTATAAATAGTTTGGTTGTAAGCTTTTAACGCTACCAAAAAAGGTAACAGAACTGGAAAAATAATCCCATTAGAAGAAGTAGTTCTTAAAACAAGATTCATTTCTGTAAAACACTGCTCTTGAAGACGAAGACTGAAATTAAAGATATTTGCCAGTTGTGCAAATGTATTAATAAGGTAATCTGGATCACTTTGGAGGGGTCCCTTTCTAGCCCCATATACTTCATTCAATTTAAATCTATTAAATAGAAATCTACAAAAAATATCACTGCTAGGTTGAGGTAGTCTATAGCCCAAATCTATGAATCTCCTTAAATAGCCCTCGGCTTTCATCCCAAGCCCGTAAATTGACCTTATAGAGTGAATGATTTGACCTCTATCTATAGCAATAACAAATATAACTCCTTCTACACTGAATAGGTGCTTCACTCTCTCAAGAAGTGCAATTGCGAAGTCTGGTCTACATCTATCCATTTCATCAATGAAAAATATTATAGGTGGTTTCTTATCGGAACTTGTAACTAGTATCTTTGCAAGCTTCTCAAGATTACTTTTAAATTGCTTGATGCCCAATTTTTCTGCTTCGTATTGTTTTATTCTTTCTTTCGCAAGATCAGAGAGAAATTCACCAATTTCTCTACTAGATGATGAAATGGTCTTGGAAACTTCTTGAACATTCTTTGAGCTAATAAATCCTTGGGTTGCTATTTGAACAGCAAGAGGAAGTGCCATACGAAGAACGCCCCCACCAATTGTTTGAACTTTGTCCCAATGCTTCTGAATTTTAGATTTTGAATTACCCTTGCTTATTTGTTCATTAACAAGAGTACCTATTTCACTAATAAATGCAATTAGAGGATCATCTACATAATCGTTATTCCATGCATTAAAATAGAGACATAAATGATCTCTACTTTCTAATAAGGCCTTCCACATCCTTATAAATGTAGTTTTACCCCATCCCCAAGGTGCTTCAACACTTATAACAAAAGGTTGGGATGTAGATTCTAATAATAAAGTTAAATTCTCTGCACTTATTTTTCGCTCTAAACAATCCTGTCCAAATGGATCTTTTGGATCAACGAAGATATCGGAATGTTTTCTAAGCATTTAAAACTCCATTAAAGTTAGTTCTTTGAATAATAAGAAATTCTCTTTCTAGGAAGGATCTATTTTTATCAATAACTACGTTCTCAACTCTCCCGAAATGCTTCCGGAGCCCGAAGTCCTTTCTCTAAGTCCACTGCTCAGGTTTGTGACCCCAAATCTCCCCTGGCCCCAATCTACCCGTTGCTAGTATTAAGGCCTTCAATCTCAAGTTGTTCTTCCTCAACCTGTACAATCTTTTTCTTTTTAGCTTGAAAGTATTTCTTAGCAAACACTTCGAGCATGGATTCCTTTTTCATATAAAAATACCTTATATGATAAGTATCGTTATCTTTGTGATCTTTTTCTCCATATCCTATGGCGACAAAAGAATCTAGTGCTCTTCTTACCCATGCTTCCCGAGGCACTTTTGGTTGCCTTTCGTCGATCCGAGGGAATGTAAATCGTTCGTTAAGCATTGCTGTAGCTTTTTTACAATTTACTTCAATAATTTTTCCTTTGCGTTCTTCCTTGCTAATTTCATTGAATAGATTCATCCACAATATATCCATCGTGTATTCTATAGGAGGTTCTACGTCATAAAATTTTATTTCAGAAATTGTTTTTACAAACTTTTCTAATGGAATCGCAACAGGATCTTCCAATTTCTTCTCAATTCTCTCATTGGAAAATACACCAAAATATTTTTCTATCTTATAGGATGCGTTTGCTCTCGTTATCAAAGCGCATGCAATCAAATTAAATTTTTTATCAAATTGTTCTTTCTCAAAATATCTTCTTGCAACATTTCTATTTAGATCATGTACAAGTAGCGATAAATCATGAGAATCCACCTTAAATGCTTCAGTTCTCCAGCCATATAATTCATTATCATAATTGTGCATCTGCTCTGAAGCATTCTTGAAATCATTATTGGTGCTTGCTGTTATTTTTACTTCACCGATAATTCCATAATCTTCAGACAACTGTATTACTATATCAGGTGTTACTTGATCATCTGAATCCACTGAACCTTTATTTAACTTTCTTCCTGGAGACAAGTAAGATCCACTCACATATTCTTTTTTTTGGTCATCATATCTGACTGCTGAATCGAATGATATAATTGCTTGGATAGAATGCTCATAAGAGTTAGCTTGTTCTCGAATCTCTTTAATGTAATCTGCTTCAGTCATTCAAAATCAATCTCCCCATAATCCTTTTCTATGCCTTCCTTAAATTCTCTTGATATGTGGTCTAGTAATTTTGATAGCGAAGCCATAGTACAAACTGTTTGCGGAACTATAGAAATCCGCTTATCAGATAATACCCATATTTCAAAAGTGGAATTATCGATATAATCAGTCACGGTCATATGTAAATAAGGATTAGTATGAATAATTGAATTGCCTGAATGGGTTAAAAGCCTGATCGAATTTATTAGACGAAAGTTTTGTTCCTTATTTTTAAATATTGGCTCTTCGAATTCTATGAATATTGGCTTACTTCTAAATTGATTCGCCTTTGTTCTTGCTCTATTACTTAATTTATTTTTCCTCTCAGCAAATATGTTCATTCCTTTAACGATTACCGAGTCATAGAAGAGAAGAAAGTCGTTGTTACACTGAAAGATTCCGTGTCTTGATATTGAGCCCTTCATTTTGATAGAGAAAAATATTCCTATCTTCCCAATTCTTTCTGTTAGCAAATCAAAATATATCTTTTCTATCCAAGCGTCTTGTTGCCTTGTTTGTTTGAAGACTTCTTTGTAGGGGAGATCTGTCCAAGTAAGGTCAGATTCTTTCTTCTTACGGAGAGAAGGTATTCTCGACTTCCTTGATAGTTTTGTTAGTCTAATATCGCATTTTGACACCTTGTGCGATAAAGAATTAAGCATCATTTCAATTTCCCAAGAATAAAAAAACGGCAAAACAAATTTGGGATATTTCTTTTGTATATACCTTAGAATACCATCCTTGAAATACGCATAGCTTCCGTCAGTTACAAGCATATAAAAATCAGTATTTTTATGCTTAAAAAGTACAAACTTACCGCTAACCTCTTTTTTTATTCCTCTTCCATAAATCCTATTAAGTGACCCTACCATTATCCCATCTTTATAATAAGAGGTATGAACCTTAAAGCCCTTAACCATATGTTCTTTAATATGGATAAAAGGATCTCTGTCGCATAAAAATATCATCATTCGCAATGGAATTTCTGAGAGCTTAGAATAAGCTTGTATTTGATTTAACATAGCTTCGTAATTGCTATGATCGCTATAAAGAGTTGTTGTTGAAATGAAGTTGTTGGGCTTTTTCATTCAATCAATTACTATTATCTAACGCACCACAGCTTTGAGATATTTTCTGATAGAAACTGAAGCTATATTTCGAAATATTCCGAAGCCCGCGGTCATTTTTCTAAGTCCACTGCTCAAGTTTAACTTCATTACCCCCTTAGCATCACCATCGCTATCAACTTTATGAACAAGGATATGGTTCCTGACCAAAGCTTTCACATCTGTTATCGCAATCTATAACTTTACCAGGAATACGCTTAAGATCTTTTCTCCTACCGCCTCTCTTTGGCCGATATTCTGCTGGAACCTGAAGTCTTACTTCTTTTTTTATCTTGCTGCAAGACCCACCATCTATCCATTTTTTATTGAGCATTTGTAACCTCCCTTCTAATTTTTTTCAACTGATCATCATGATTCTGAATTCTAAGTCCTATTATATTACGACTATGCGTTTGAGGTCAACGATGCGGCAGCATTGTCAGTAACAAGGTTACGACCTTGTTGCTTCGCTTCACGCTTCACAATCTTTACTTTCTTCTTTCCTTTCGTTACACACCTCACATTACACATTCCGCATTCTTTAACTGATTCTTCTCAACTCTTCCGAAATGGTTCCGGAGGCCGCGGTCCTTTTTCTAAGTCCAATGCTCAAGTTTGACCCCAAATCTTATTCTCTTGAAGCCAAATAGTTAAATCCTTAGCTTCATGCCTCCAAACTTCGCGAAGAGGCACTCTTTCAATCTTGCCTATCATGGTAATCTCCTTGCCCGATGATGGTTCTCGCTTAGTTCTATAACATCATGGCAACTCTCCCGAAATGGTTTTGGAGCCTACGATCCTTTTTCTAAGTCCACTGCTCAGGCTTGACCACCATCTATTACTTTTTATATTTCCTAAGCCATTTTGGTACTATTTTTAAAATATAATTGAAATTTAAGCCTATACCACAAATGTTGGGCTTTAGTTCTAAAGCATCGAATCTAGTATTTTTTTCTAATTGAAGATTCTCTTGTTTCGAAAAAATATCGAATTGCTCTTCCAATATGTTCAGTATTTCTTTTGCTAGTTCCCTTTTTCCATTGTTAGCTTCTTCTGCACTAACAGCTACAAGAGATTCAGGCAGATTGCCTAGGTCTATTTTAACTGTTATTGGTTCTGGATACTTTATATCTATTGTCTTATACATTTCTTTACTTAATCTAAGTGCCTTAAGGAATCTTATAATGTCCTCGTGTGTTTGTTGGAAATCTTGACCCTTATTTAGTGCATCGCGAATGATCCTTTGATAATTCTCTATTTCCCTTACAACTTTTTCAGGATCATGCTCCATGACTTAACTCATAGTGACCGGATATGGATTAAATCTACTTAATTATACATTTACCTTTGCTCGCCAAATTGGGGGCAATACTTTTACAATCGATTCTTCTCAACTCTTCCGAAATGTTTCCGGAACCCGCGATCCTTTTTCTAAGTCCACTGCTCAGGTTTGATCCAATTCCTCTTTATTTGTGCTGCTCTGCCTTGAGAGATTGATACTGTATGGCCTCCAATGTCTTAACTTCCCGCGTTTGCCGTGTTTCTTTATCCATATAAACGAAATTCACTGGTATAAAGGTTTCATCGATTTTAAGAAGTTGATCCTTAATCCTTCTTCTGCCTTCGATTGCTAACTCCAGAAGTTGGCGGATCTCCTCCTTCGAAGCGTTCTGGTTAGGAAAGATGACTTTCATCAGGCCGGAAAACGTCTTATGAATCGCATCACGATCACGGGTCGAGATGTCGGAATCCAGCTCAAAATATTTGGTGTAAAGTTGTGAGCAGTCTTTAATGCGAAGCTTCTTCAGGATCTCGGCAAGGTAATCTACGATAAAGCCATACCCGCTCGTGAACATTTCTCCGCGAATAATATCCACTTCCCATCCAGGTATGTAGAAGTGTAACCGGTCCAGGAAAGCTGTGTCGTAATATTTGGCAGGAAGCTCTGTGAAGAGGTCAGCATGTTTCAACATATAAGTAAGAGAACGTCGAGTATTGCCTATGAAGACTAAAGAGGCTTCAGCGCCCAAAGTCTCGATGCCTCGGGAGAAGGATTTATTCGCCATGTAGTTCTTCATGATGTCCACCAGGCTTTTGTCAACCTTCTTGTCTTTCCCGGCGAACTCGTCGAACGCTACAATATCCCAATACCCAACCAATCCGATCTTACCGGTAGCGTTATTGACAAAGAGCTTCGGAACTGTGACCTCCCCTCCGGATATTAAGATGCCATGAGGGGAGAACTCGGAGTAGATATGTGATTTCCCTGTTCCCTTCGGCCCAAGCTCGATGAGATTGTAATTTCTCTCGCAATACGGGATGAGTCGGATGAGCTGAAGCATTTTCCTGCGATGATCGAATATCTCCGGATTTAGGCCGATGCTCTGCAGGAGAACATCGATCCACTCGGTGGTCGAGAATTGTCGTCGTGCTTCACAATAGCTATCATAGTCAAAGTGAGAGACCTGAATCGGTTTGAGAACATCAATCGTCCATGGGACTTGTTTAGGATCCTCTGACGCCTCGTAAGCTATATCAATAATACACCAAACGCCGCCAACAAGCAGTTTGGGATGTTTCTTAATATCGTTTGTCTCTACCAGAACCCTTTTTATACCAAGGTTTGAAAAGGTCGCCTCATAAGTTCCGGCCTTGTCGTTTAGCCCTACAGTAATTCTATCGATGATTTTGTGATGGCCCTTCTCCTTGATCGTCGATTTTACTAGTTGGGCCTCGTTTCGGTGTACATAGTGTTTTCTCAGTATTTCCTTTACCCGGTCAATCCCCGATTCAATTGTGTCCCCATCACTGGTGGCACAATATTGTCCCAGGAGATACTCCAGTACATAGGTCGGAACAATCGCGTTCCCCTTCACGATTTTAGTCAAATCTTTTCGGACAACCAGGCCCGGGAAATGTTCATTTATCTTCTTGTCCAGCTCTTTCATCACTGTTTCTCCAATATTAGAATTCATCAAAATCAGTCGCAAATGACTTCCTGAGAGTATAGGTGAATTCCTTATAGTGCCGGTAATGGGATGTGCCCTTAATGGGTTCTTCCAGCCGCAGAACCACTTCCTGGTTATTGAAATCATCCGCCTTGCGCGAGAAGATAAAATTCACTTTCTTTTCGCGGCTACGGCCGGCGGTCTGGGTGTAATCAAAGAGTAACGTGGGCGCGTCTGAGATCAGGGTGCCGGATTTCGAATAGAAACCAACCCGCAATTCCCGGGGCAGCATCTTCTCCTCAACCGGCTGTTCCTGATAGAAGCTTATGGTAACCTGGGCCGAGGTGATTTGCGATGTTGTCTTTACAATGTCAACGTCAACTTTCCGTAGATCGCTGGACCGTTTCTTATTGAACTCAATGACCGGGATCACCACTTCCTGCAGGCTCGTGCCCCCATGAACAAAACGGCTGCCGGCTCCTTTTACCCGAAAACGGTTAATGGATTTAGCGATGAGAAACTCGTGGTCCCCGCCAAGGCCAAGTTCTCCGGCTGTAAACTTTCGGGCGGCGGCCGGTTCCGGAAGATCGTGCCCGATGACAAAACGCCGGTTGTACGCCAGTATCCGGCCCGCCTTCTCAAACTCGGTAAAATCACTCTCGTCAATCGGTGTATTCTGGTAGATAAACCCGTGATCCGCGGTAATCAGAACGTTGTTCCCGTTAATATTGGCAATCTTCTTCAATATCTCAAGAATTCGCTCAAACTCCTGTTCAACCGCCTCGAATACCCGTCCTTCCGTCTCCCGTTTATCGCCAACGGCATCAATGCCATTGTGGTAAACATACACGAGATCGTGCCGGCGGGTCAGCTCACGCCCCTCCTTCTTGGTATTGAGCGCGAGAAGATCACTCGCCTTGATGGCGGTCGCTTTTCCCGGAAGATATTTCTCGAGAATCTTGCGCCGGTTGGCGGTGCCCTGAGTACTGACACCATCAGCTTCAACAACATCGCTCTCCGGCCGGTAGGCTAAAGTTTCATGCGGGAGAAGCGCCGCCATACCTAATTGGGTATAGCTGGGAACCGAAGCCAGCATTGGCGTCAACTGGGCCGTGAATCGGTCCTCCTGGAGAATCCGCTCCAGTAACTCCGTCGCCGTTTCATAGCGCAGCGCGTCGGATATAAGGACAAATACCTTCTTGCCCTTTCTAAGATACGGCTTTACGAAGCGGGTGAAGAACTCCGACTGCGGCACAATGCCGAATCCATTCCAAGCCTGGCAGCTATCCACCAGTTGCTGCCAGCGGTCATTGAGCGGTAGTAAAAAATTGTTGGAGTACTGTTTTTCAATATATTCGCCCAGGTCTTCCAGGAGCGTGGTCTGCCCGGCCTTCAGCAGGTAGTAGATAAACTTCCGATAGTGATAGTCCAATCGGTAATAGTTTTCCCGGTATTTTGTCAGGCCGTCGGCCAGGGACTCCATATTCAGATCAATTCGTTCAATCAGCTCGATGAAGTTTACCGCGTGGAGGAGGGTCTGATAGATATGACTGTATTGATCGTACCAGTGAGTATTCTCCCGGCGGCGGACTACTTCCTTAATCTCATGATATGGTATCGCCTTGGCTATCAATCCGTTTTTCAGTTCATAGATAATCTTCTGATCGATTAATTTATAGATATCCGCCCGGACAAGTGATTGGTAGTCGCGTCCTTCCAGATCTTTCTTAATACCCAGGCTCCCCGACAAGTCGTCAGAGAGGCGCTCGAAGCTCTCCCGATAGGCCACACTGTCCTTCCAGCGGTTCATAAGAACAATGGCTTCTTTATTCAGGGAAGGCTTTGCTCCGGAGACAGCGGCACAATAGTTCGTGTTAAACAACTCAATCAAAAAGTCCTTACGAGACGGCGTATCATTATAGTATCCGAAGAGTTTGCCGACCTGTTCCCATAAAAACCCATCCAGACTATAGCGGACGATCCGGTTCAATCTGCCGTCTTCGGACGCGGCCAGATCATCCAGCAGTACCATGAGGATATGCTCCAGGTCAGCCTCGCATCCGCAGATGACGGCGAGCATCTTCAGGCGTATCCGGCTCTCCTGATCGTCGGGATCCAGAAGATCTTTTAAGGCGTTTACCCGGGCCTTGTTCTTGAAGAAATCAAGATGCTCTGTCACAACGGGCTTGAACTCATACTCAAGACCCAACTCCTGGAGGAAGATGGCCGACTGGTCAGTTTGGAATTCATAATTTGCCAGCAGCAGATCGAGCAGCCAGTTCTCGATATCCGGCGGGCGAGATGACGGGAAATAAAGTAGGAATTGCCGGTCAGGTTCCTTTCGTGTAACACGGTACTTGACGCTAAACTCGTCATTCCTAACTTCGATTTTTATAACACCCGGCAAGTCAATCTCTTCATATTCCTGCCGCAGTTCTTCTTTATCGTCATACCAGAAGACCAGGCGATGATCGGAAAATATTTTTTCAAGTGCTGTTGCGATCTTGCTCATATAATTAACTCAATAATTTTTCCACCAGACGATAAACGGTCGTTCCCGTGTTTCGTGGCCAATCAGTACATGGCGGATGGTCTTTTTGCTTAGCGCGTGTGATCGCACTCTGAATACCTAAAAGGAGCTTATCTACTTCTATATGTCCCTTTTCATAATGCGGAAGGTACCGGAGAAGCCGATCCGTACACGCGCGGGAAGATGTAACACCACTTCCCTCCTCAAAATGGAGCAGCAACCAGTACTCGAACTTTGGATTACTCACGGCCAGGCCGTAATTCTCGGCGGATTGTCTCCATTGGTGCAGCTCGTTGAGCTGTTCATCCGTCCACTGATCCCTGTCCACCACCGCCCATGCCTCATCGCCAGCCCGTATCCCCTCATCATTGATATACTGCTTTAATTCTTTGAGAACTTTAACCGGATCGCGTCCGTGGCCGCGGTTTTTCAGGCACTTGATATGAATGGTCGCGTTCTTACTATTGAAAAGGTCAAAATATTGCGGCTCACTCTTAGCCCCTTCCGTCGCGATAATATACATCTTGCGGTAGCGTCGTTTGCCTCTCCGGCGCCTGAACTTACGGCGAGCGCTGACCATTAATTCTTCTCCCCCTTATTCCGGGCATTCTCATCAGCGCTATCGATTAAATCATAGAGCAGTATCCGGGGAACCCCTCCCATCCGCCCCTGTAGATAGCTCTTGCGAATATCTTTATCATAACGCACATCCTTAAACTCACTGAATGAGAAGAGTGTCGAACTACCCTCCCGGTCACGCTCTGTGACCCACATCTCATCCCGCCGGAGAAGTTTCTGATCCATCAATAGAACGTCATGAGTTGTAAACAAAAGCTGAGAACGACTCTCTTTATTACACGAATTCAAAAACGCCTGAATTAACCGGCGAGTCAGGAGTGAATGCAAACTGCGATCAATTTCGTCAATAATGTACACCCTGGATGGACCCCTGGCCGCCAGATCAAGGAAGGCGGGCACCAGGTCAATGGCACGTTGACTACCGTCGGACTCGTGCCGCATCTCAAACTTGATCGCCTTCCCGTCCTTGTCCTTATGATAGGTCACGAGTTTTTGGGCGATCAGCTTCCCGTCTTTACGGGTAATAATAAATCGATCATTGCCGGGCCCGGCCAGGGCTTGAACGGTATCTCCCTCCGGCATATCTTCCTGAAGTTTTTCTTTGATTGAATCCGGGATCGCCAGGTTCTCAAAGTTAATCTCATCTCCCCCAAGATGCGTAATGCCCGTATCCAGTTGAGCCAGCGTATCGTTCATGGCCGGGTACAGGGGGTGCTCTTCCTGAAAGAACTGCTCGAACGGACCAAAGCGGGCATCCGGCGCGATAAGCACAATGGTATTCTTGAACCAGTCGTAAACGGGTTTAAAGTGCTCGACCTTCTGCGTAACCGAGTTGGTCAGGAAGAGCTGGTTGTCTCTCGTTCCCTGAAATGCAAATTGGAGGAACTGCTGGCCTTCCAAAGCGTTGTCGAAAACCGGCTTGCCATTCTTACGATGGTACAATACCCGTTCGCTCGTCGAGCTAATACAGACCAGCTTCTCTTCCATAATTTTTTTAAGCGTAGCCGTAAAGCTGAATTCGTATATTGTCTCATCAATCAGGATCTGAAAGCTGAACCGGCTCGGCTGAGAAGCGCATCGGGAGTCGAGACGGAACGGTTGTATGGGGATCACACCGTCCGGCTGGGTGCCTTTAACAACCAGATTCCTTACGAAGTTGATGGCTTTGAAAAAGTTCGTCTTGCCTGATGCGTTCCCGCCATAAACTGCCGCCACCGGCAGGAGACGCATCTGGTATTTCTTGACCTTCGCCAAACGCTCGCCATGCTGCCGCTCCCTGCTGGCAATCATAGAGAACGTGGCGGGTTCCCGAAAAGACATCCAATTTTCGACTGTAAACTTAATAATCATGATGACACCTCTTAATGTGATAAAATCTCATTATAAAACTACAAAGAGAAATATATCACATATATCAGCATGTCACAAGAGATTTTTTCTCATTAATTACCATAAGATGCAGGATGTCAGAACCACACCGGTACGGAAGACTCTGCTCATCCGTATCTCGCCTCACTCCCCGCTCAATCCTGTAATCTTGCGAAGGGCAACACCAAACTTATTGTAATTTACCTTCACTCCGTCATCGAGATCGATTTCGATCTTCTTTGCTGCCAGATGATAGAGTACATTCCGTTCGTAGTCATCCAGCTCGGCCATAATCTTATCGATTCGTGCAATTTCCTTGTTCGCCTTTGATTTCTCCGACGCCCTGGCCGACTCGCTGATGCTGATTTCCTGCTGGTTGGCTTTACGCGCTCGAAGCTTTTCCTGGAATTCGCGGAGGTACTCGTTCAGGATCCGTGAAACCGTATCCGACCGGTAGCGATGCATGTAGATAAGGACGTTGAAGCTCTTTTTCGGGCTGGAGAACATCCAGTAGATCGGCCGTTTCTTGTAGATCTTCACATGATGATTATAGAAGTCGTTCATGAAGTACTTGCGGATGTCTTTCCCGATGGCAGACTCAATGAAGGCCAGGTTTTCATCGTAATGATCGTCTCCAAAGGTGACCCTCAGGAATTTCTTGAAACGCCCAACAATATCATCGGTGAAATATTCATCGTCGAGTACCGGGATAACATTGTCTTCATCAGGCATGAATGACGGCTCCGGAACCTGCTTCAGGAAATCCTTAAGAGTCTCACCTTGGTTGGTTAGAATCAGACCCGGTTTGTCGAGGGAGTAGCGGCCGAATATGCAGCCGACGGCGTAGGAAAGAAACTCGCGCATTGTGTCGGCCAGCAACAGTTCTTCCAGCTCGTCGTTGGATTTCTTGCCGCCGTAGCGATAGCGGGGATTGGAGGTAAGTGTTATCTCTTCCAGGGGAACATCCGGGGTGAGTTCGTCCTGAAGACCATAGGCTTCGATGAAAATACGGTTGTTCTTTTCTTCCAGCATCCGCATCTCTTCCGTCATATCATTCCAATACGTGCGGAGCTGGTTATAGGTTTCGTTTAATGTTGATTGACGGTAGTCAGGCTCAAGAAGTGGGAGGGTGGTGAAATCCCATGAAGTTTCGTAAGAATCCCAATCGGCTTTGCCAATCGCACACAGTTCACCAACGTTTGGATCGATTTCTGCTCGATTCTCAATCGGGAGTGGATACTTTGCGATATCACCACTTAGTATCGTTAGATTTGATGAGAATATGGGTACAAGATAGCGAACAATCTTCGAGTTCAAGAATCCGCACACGAAGTCAATCATGGCAACTGGAGGAAAGGCCTTCAGCCCAACCGCAGAGAAGATGAATCCATGGCCTGTCCTTCTTGCGGAGAGTGACATTCCGGAGATTTTAGACCATGTGACACCCGGCTTGAATTGAAACTCCGGATTGGCCATCGTTGATGCATCACTGCTTCTGAGTTCTTTGCCGTTTGACTTCCAGTAAATCACATGCGTGTTACTGCCATACCATTTGCGGAAAGAACTCCCTCCATTTAAGGGAACCCATGTATCAAAAGTCGTTTCGGGATAATCGATATCGTCAATCGAACCATTGAACTTAGACACCTCAAACCAACGTCGCAGGAAGCGATCGTTATCTCCCGTAGTCAATCCCGATCGAGGCTTGCCCACCTGACCAAGTGTCGTGCATTTGTGCATCTGGACTATGAAGTCGTGCGGTAGCCAGTACGCGAGGGGCGAACCGGTGATCCGAGAGAAGTCCGACTGCTGCAATTCGTGAAAGCGTTCGCGACCTGAACGAAGCAGGTTATCCTTTTCTCTTTCACTTCGACCTGCAACCAATCTCACGAACATGGGTCGCCATCCTGACTTGTGTCCGGCGGTTATCACAAATGCAGCAGTCGATACGATTTCACCGCCGATTGAGTCGAATGCATGCGGACCACAATGCGCATTGATCACCAACTGCTCTGCATTGAGGACTGACTCTCTGAAATTTTCATATGCGGGGGCAAACATCCACGCATCCATAGTAATTAAAGCCCGGTAAGCTCTACGTAGTCCCAAGGAAGAAGATCGCTGGATGAAGACCGCGAAGAGGTCAGTATCGCCATACTCATAATGAGCAACCAGCCATGACTTCAGGGTTGCATTCATTGCCTTCGCACCCATGTACGGTGGGTTCGTTACGACAATGTGATACTTTGGACTGAGGTAATCAGCCATCTTCAGGACGCGGAGGATCTTCCTGTGGGCGGCATGAAATAATAGATTTCCGCCCATATCCATAGCATCGAGCACAAGGCGAATCTCTGCGACATCCTTGGCTTGGGGGACGATCAATGACCCGAAGTTATCGGCTTCTTCGAATTGATATAAAGTATCCCGGAGTTTATCCGTAAAAAGATCCCGGCCGATCTTATCCATGTATGTTTCAAGTTCCTCATCTTCAAACCGGATATTCTCCAGCACATAGATATTAGGCTGAACCGGATTTTTAAAGAAACGATGGTATCTCTCACGGGCTTTCATGAATAAAGCGAAGGCAGCCAGTTCACCAGCCCTTTCGTCAATCTCAATCCCGTACAAATTCTTCTCCAGAATTAGCCGGGGAATCTCCGGCGGGTCATAACCCTCTTCTTCATAGATGGCGTAGAGCAGGTCGAAGGCGTAGACCAGCATGTGGCCGGAACCACAGGCCGGATCGCAGATCTTAATCTCTTCCGGTGACGAGATGCGCAGGAAGTCTGTCTCCTCCTCTTCGGATTTAATGTAGTAGTCCATCCTCTCTATCAACCGGGAGTTCGGCCGGTTTAACATCCAGAGGCGGCCGAGGGAGTTCTCTACCAGGTAACGCACAATCCAGTGCGGAGTAAAGAGCTGGGTGACGGCCGGGATGTCTTCCTTTGGAACCGCTTTCTTCCGGGCCATCACCTCGTCTTTCTTCTCTGAGATGTAGAACTGATACAGCCAGCCGACAATCTCGACGTTGCGGCAGTCATCGTTCGTCATATTGGTTACAAAATCGCTCAGGATGGACCCATCGCCGAGCAGATCATCGGGCATGAGGAGTTCGGTATAGTCCTTGATGGCCTCGAACATGAACGGCATGACGGCGTTATAGCTGTTGCAAACAGCCACCAGGAGCAGCTTATAGACTTCAGTCTGGGGGTCGGGAGAATCGATCCGGCCATCGAGAAGATCGTTGATCTTTCGATGGTCAACCTTCAGATCAGACTCAACATTACCACGCTTGGCTTCAGCCAGAATCTCGGGCAATGTATGTCCCTCGACCGGAGAAACCGCCCGGACCGTGGTATAACCGTTAGCGTCCATGAAGCGAAGCGCCATAAATCGGTTGAACCAGGTATATGCGACCCGTTCTATAACAGAGTGTTTTGATGACGCGTCGATCTGTCTCTGGAGTTCCCGGATCTGTTTGGCCTTCTCCCGCAGCTCGGCAGTGTCAATGTTGAGAACATACTCCAGCTTTGTTCCAACCTGCTCGATCAGCCGACGGCGAGCTTCGGTTGCAAATTTCTTCAGGATATTGGTATTCACAGTGAGATGCGCTTCCCTTCTTGTATTGTGCGCTCGTACTCTTCTTTCAGGCGGCCGATGTAATCTTCAACATCTTCCCTGGTTTCAAGGCAGGCTTTGGGATAGTCGATACGGATCTTGGTAGCCGCTATGTACTCCGAGACCGGATCTTTTACCTCGTCATCGTCGGTTTTGGGATTCGCCAATTGGGTCATCAGTTTGAGCTGCTGCAGATATACTTCAGTTTCAAACCGATTTAGAGTCTCCCGAATCACGGGGATCAGAGAGGCATGGGAGATCTCTCCCTTTACCGTTTCGAACGGAGCAAGGACCTTCTCTTTCTGGCCGGCGTCGAGTTTATTAAAGTCATACAGCTGATCCATACTCTTAATCCTGGCATCAATAGCCGCTGTAGCAGCCTTTTTCTCATTAACGCGGAGCGCGTCAATCCGTCCACTCAACGTATCAAGCGCCTGCTTGGCTTGCTGGATGGCATTGCCTTTATAGGGTTCACCGCTTGTCAGCATTTCGCGGAGTACGGTAGCTTCTTCGCCATCAACATAGCTGAAGTTCGCGTTGTTCATACTGCTGAACTCTTTGATATTGTCGTAGATCTTGCGCTTGGGGCCGTGCATGAACTTCTTGATCGGATCTATGATCTGTTCCTTGAGATCAAGGAGTCTCTCCGCGAACGAATCGAGTTCGTTCAGATAAAACGGATAGTTCTTATTCGAGATCTTCCATATCTCGGCCAGAGGTTCATCTAAAGCATCCAGAAACGGGTACTGCTTCCGCTGGTCGGCCAGAGCGTCGATAGATTGGGCTTCCTCTTTCACTTTTGCCATCGAGGCCTGGGCGACCTCTTTGGCCTCGTTCCCGGGATTAGCTTCATTAAAAAATTCCTGGTGAAAATCTTTCAGCTTCCGGACGGCAATTGCCGAGAACGATTCCTGCGGTTCGATGATGGTATTGGCAAACGCCCGGTTATTGGTGAAGGCCGCGAAGACATCGCTGTCTCCCAGAATATTTGAGTCTTGCTTAACCTCCACCTTCCCACGCAGATAAAGCTTGGAGAGGATGCAGAGGATGGCCGCCTGGTACCAGCCGTACGGCTTGATCTCAAACGCATCAAGAAGCCTTTTCACCGTGGAGCGTTCGCCGGCTTTCCTATTGCGATTGATAACGCCCAGCATCTCGAGTTCGGCTTCGCTGAGGGACTCATCGTTATGCTTGAAGAGGTCATCACTCTTATCCAGGAGAATGCTCCGGATATTCTCTTCCTTATAGATTACTTTGAGCATCTTGAGATTGGGATAGGTGGATTTCACCAATAATTGAAATGCTTTGATAATACGGCTTTTGGCGTCACCGGGAGGAATCTCGATCCGGCTGCCATTGATAAAGAGCCTGCTCCCGCCCAGGAGTGATATCAGCCGTGCCTGAAGATCGGCTTTCCGCTGCTGGTTCTGATGGGTTTTTTCGGCCAGGATCTTGCGGACACTATCTTTCAGCGTGGTGGAAATATTCTGAGAAACATACTTTTCTGTCTTTTTATAGATGTTAAGGTCCGCCTCCAACCTCTTATCCTCAGGGAGGATAACAAGCAGTTCGGATACGCCCAGAGATTGGCTGACGAGAACTTGTTCATTTGAGTTATTTTCGTTAAACGGCGTGATGACATTGATGGCCAGTTCCGCGTCACGACCCGCCAGAGCGCCGTCAAGTTTTCGAGCGAACGGGTAGTCCTGCTTATTCTCCTCGTAACGGATTTTGGGATCCCGGATGATATGACGGTAGATCAGGTCAACCAGCAGTTCGTTGATGGCTGAGTTATCGATATCCGTATGCTTGATCTCCTGCTCCACATCTTTCTCATCATCGGTGAGGAACTCATAGATCTCGCCGTTCCGCTGGATATAGGTCTCAAGTTCCAGCCGGTTAAGCGCCTCCTGGACTTGTTTCGCGTGGGCTTCGAGATCAATCTCAAATGAATCGATCATGAGGATCGCTATGTTCCGGGCTGTCGCTTTAAACTCTTTGATGAACTTCACGAGAAAGAGAGCTTTAAGCACCCGTTTGGTAAAATCATCCGGAAGCTGGCGTTCACCAATATTGATGCTGGTCTGTATATCCGCCTTGAGCGCCATACGAATCCCTTCGAACATCAATTCAAACGTGGCCAGCTGCCCTAATGGAGACTGACTCACGTTGATAACCACATCCTGAAATACACCCAGCATGGATCGCTCACCTACAGAAGTATGTTTCCCCTCGAAGGCGTTATGAGAACTCAACCCTTTGATGGCCAGTTGGAAGAGAGTAAATTGATACGGGATAAACGGGTAACAGGTAACAAAATTTTCTTTATCCCGGAAAAGCTTGTAGGTTCGAGTCCCATCGCCGAATTGGAAGAGTGTTTTGAAATTATTATGTTCCCGGTGAAAGACATCGGTAAGATAATCAATGCCTTCAGAATTTTTTTCGAGCAGACGCTTCTGAATTACCTCCTCAACATCAGCACCGGTTAGCTTCATGGGAGTTTTAAAGCGGGCCTTAATCTTGGAAAAATCGTTGCCCTGCCTTTGCGAGAGATCACCGATCACTGTTGACATATCTTCCTGTGACGTCACCAGAATCCAGGCCTGACCCCGGCACTTGCTGGCCAGACTCTCCGCGATTGTCTGCAAGTTGGTCATTAATTTGGTATTATCCGCGACATACTGGCCGACCTCATCGACAAAGAAGTTGAGCCGGAAGCCCGGTTCCTGCCGATCAATATACTCCTTAACCATCAGGGCAAAGTCTTCGATCGAGACGGCGTAGTTCGCCTGGTATTTATCGAGGACCTTCAGAGCCTCATCATAAGAGATACCGCTGAAAGCGGAGTACGCCTTCGCGAACTGTTCATTTTTAAGCTTGTGGACCCTCTTGCGGTCTTTTTCCCATGAAACACCGGCTGCGTCTTCATAGGCTTTCTTGAACGCTTCATATTTACCCTGGCTGTCGAGATCGCGCTCAAAACTGGCTATGTACCCAATCTGAGGATAATAGCCCTGCATTTCGTTAAAGACTTTGACAAAGACCGAGAGAACAGCGTCTACCTGGGACTTACTGATAACATCTGCCTTCTGGTCAATATTAAAAAGAATGCTCCGGGATGGAATTTTAATGGCCTTCTCCAGATCACCCCGCAGAAATTCATCGTTAATTTTAGGGAGAAAAACATCGCATAACCGTGTGCCGTCAATTACCCGGTCTTCCAGAAGAAAGGAGAGGATCTTCAGGAGATGGGACTTCCCGGAGCCGAAGAAACCGGAGATCCAGACACCATTAGCGCCTTCATAGTTATTATAGGCGTCGAGGAAGACATCGAGTTGACGGGATATTTCATTCGTCAAGACGTATTCCTCTACTTCCAGCAGGATATGCGAATCGTCATCCGCCTTGATCACCCCTTCGATAGGCCGATCAACCGGTTTCGAAAAAAACTGCTTCAGGTTGCTCATGATATTCGCCTCTATAGCTTGTAGTTTTTCAGGTTAAATGCCCGGTAGTATTTATCATTTTTCAGGAGACCAAAGAGTTTCAGTGACGAACCATATTCCAGCGAATGGATGTAGTCGCCGGGGAAGAACATGACCAGGGGTTTTTCCTTCGCCACCTTCTGCATATTATTGAGTATGGTATGCGAGCGGATATAGGGGAAGACCAGACCCACACCGGTGATGAAGAGAACATCAAACTGCTCTGAATCCATTCGCCGCACAATTTCAGGGATAATCTCATGTTCCGCGCTTAACAGAGCTTGCAGTTGTTCTTTGAGTTCATCCTTGGGCCAGATTGGTTCCTTCCGGAGAATCGGTTCAAGATCGCCTTCGCTTTTTAATTTGTCGATAGAGAGATCATATAGATTTATCTCTAAAATCGAGATCCCGTGTGTCTCCAGTTTCGCCTTGAGCGCTTTTATCAGACCGTCAACCTTTACTTGATTGGCAGGGTGGAAAGGATAAAGAAAGAATGGGACTTCGTTTCCTAACCCTTCCTTTTTCAGAAACCGCTTGCTGCTGATCACCTCGAAGAGGTGAGTGAAAGCGGCTTCAAGGTTCTCATTCTTGCTGCTTAGCGTCATATTTTACCACCAGCCTTTCAATATCCCGATCGGGAAGAAGAAAAACTTTAAGCCATTCAGGATTATCATCAACGATGACTTTTACTAATTCTTCTGACAGCATAAATGGAATAATAATCCCCGTTTGGGTCGATTCCAGTAATCCGACTTCCCCCAGCATACGCCAGATAACCGTTCTGAGCTTTATGCCGCTTGACTCCGATATTGCAGCCAGCTCCGGATGGGATTCCATCTTGTAATCCACAAAGCGATCGTAATCCACTCTGGAGAGGATCGTATCAAATGTGAGGACTTTATTCCTGATAATTTCAAGAATAAAGTCCCTGATAAATTTGTAGTACTTGCATACTCCAAGATAAAGGATGCGCACCTGATCTTCATATCCGGAGCTCAATAGTAATGCCCTCTGTTGATCCGTTAATCCAGAGAGACGGAACCTGATCTCACGAAGCATCCGTTTCGAGCTAGCCGCAGTCTGTTTCTGCAGGAGATTATTAGCCAGACACTGCTCCTTCACCTCTTCCCAATCTCCCAACCGGGCATATAACTCCATAACCTTGATTGACTCAGGGATCAACAACGCCCCCGATGAGAATGATAGTTTGTATTTCATTAGGCTTCTTCCTGGAAACACAATACAAAAATTCCTTCTTTTCCAGCTTCAATCAACTCTCTCATTTCGCATGATTCAATACGGCCAGAGGGTCAAATCTTTGATCTTGACATTCCTGGAAAGGGGTCAAATCTTTCCCCTTGACACTTGTTGCAATCGATCGCTCAATTCATCAAATCTTTTTCTTAATTCCGGCTCCCGCTCCATCCTGCTCCGCAGCCTCCTCCTAGCCTAGCTCACGGCGCTGTAGTCTATCCCGCCTACCAGCCTCCCGATCTCGGGCTGCGAAATCTTACAGAAACGATACAACAGCTCCATCAGCATTGCGCGCTCTATCGACCTCTTGCTGCGACGACAAATATCCTCCTTTTTCCGTTCCCCTTTCCGTTTATTTGATCGTTAATGTTACCATCTTCCCATTTAGCCGCTCCGCGTGGGGCGGATGGCAGGTGAATATAAGGAGTTGCTTTCCCCCGGCGAAATCTCTCAGAAGCTCGGCCGCCGCTTGCTGGCGGTCCGGGTCGAGGTCGACCAGGGGGTCGTCCATGAGGATAAATCCATCGCTTTCACCGAGGAATTGCTTCGCCATCGCCAGGCGGATGGCGAGGGCCAGGTCATCCCGGGTTCCGACGGAGAGGAGCTCGTGGGTCAATATTTGTCCGTCGTCTCTAACCAGGCCCTGAGGAAGGCTCTCTTCCATCGCCACAGACCGGTAGCGTTTCCCGGTCAACCTTTCGATCATATCTTCCACGTCTTTTCGCAATCCCTCGAAGGTGTCCCGATCGATCTCTTCTAAAAGAGGCCCTGTCAGGTCCCTGATCCGGGCGATCGCCTCGCCCTCCCTTTTAACGGCGGCAAAGCGGTCTTCCGCATCACCCAGACGTTTCTCAAGAGCTTCCTCCGTCTCATCCGGCATGTTCTCAGTTAATCTAATCTGTTCCATCTTCAACCCGCTCAATTTATTTCGCAGCTCCTTGACTTCCTCTTCCCTGAGTCTGAAACCGGCGATGAAGTCCCCGGCGTTCTCTACACCCTCGGGCAACGGTGCGAGTCCAGAGATTTTATCCTCGATCTCTTTCTTGTTTTTCACACCTTCCGCCACCGCCAGAAGGAGCGTTCGCTTGTCCGTGTATTCTTTTACGTATGATTCAATTTGCTTCTTGAGCTGTTCCTGTTTTTCTTTGGCCGCGCGAATATCTCCTTTGACCTTTTCATGCTCCACCGCTACCTCCGCCAAAGGCCGGGCCTCCCCGGCCGGGCCTTTATCTCCAACTTGCCGTTTAAGGTCCTCGAAAATATATTCGCCCAACTCGTCCTTCAGGTTTTGTTCCGTCTGCCGGACTATTCCAGCCTGCTCCTCCCACGCCCGCAGGGCGGCCTCGGCCTCCTTGATATCTGTGACACCGAGACCGGTTAAGAGCCCGTCTCGCGTTTTTTGCGCCTCGCCGTACTCCCGGGAGATCTCCTCAAACGGCCGTTCACCGGAGGTCGCCTCAACTGATAGCTCGGGGTGGTCAATAGTGACCCGGCCGCCGGCGGTGATCTCGACCGGATGGCCGGCGGCAAGCTCCGTTTCCACCGGCTTTCCCACGTCCTTTCCGATGGTAACCCGCGTGTCTTTCTTCGAGGTCACTTTGACAGTCAGCTGGCCGGCTGCAAGGCCGGATCGTAGTCGGTCGATCCGGCCCACTGCCGCCCGCAGCTTCTCCAGGTCCTCCCGGCTGATTTTTTTTAATTTTTGCAGTGCTTCACGTGCCTCTTCAAGCGCCTTTTCCTTAGACTGAGCACGTTTATAGATTTCCCGGAGGGCACGTTTCTTTTCCAGTACATCCGCCGTCTGTCTTTCCGCGGCCAAGGCCTTTTCCTGCTCTTCCATCGGGGGCAACTTCTTATCCAGCTCTTCCAGCTTGTTTTCCAGTACCGGCCATTGGCTATTCGCTTCTTCGCATTTAGCAAACCGGGCTGGCAGGCCATTCAGCTCGGCGGAGAGTCTTCTCCGCTCCCGTGCATCCTCCACCACCTGCCGATTCTTTTTTAGATAGGCTTCGGTCTCCTCTAAAGTATTCGTCTGCTCCCCAATTTGCTGATTTATCCCTCCCAGTTCCTCTTCAAAGCGGCGGACATCCTCAAGGTCCTTTCTCAGCTTTTCCCGATCGTAGAATGCCTTTAATATCTTTCTGACATCCACCTTCCACGGGTTTTGAATACCTCTCCCTTTCTCCGGATAATCCTCTTTCCGGTCCCAGCGACTGAAGTAATTGTCGTATTCAGCCTGTATCCTATCCCGGAAACGGTCTATGGAAACTCCATCGGTCTCCAAGACTGCTGCCCGAAGGATATCACCGAGGTTCCGGACAGTTTCGGAATGCTCCTTGCTAAGAGCCTGTAAGGTTCGGCCCAGGCCGGCCTGGTAGGTCATCAAAACGGATTTATAAGTCCCCTCCGTTGCCGCCAGGAGAGGCGCGAGACGGGCCGCTACAGCATCGTCATCGGTGACGGCTGTGTCGTCAGGGAGTGTAAGCTCCGAAGTCCTGGTTCCTCCCCAGCTTCTTTTCAGGTGATACGTCTTTCCGCCGTTAGTAAATTCAAGATCCACACGGACAGTATCCCCCCCGCCGAGGGGGAGAAATCTCCGGATCTTATTCTCGAATTCCCTCTTCCCCAGCTTCGCACCAACAAACAGGGCTGCGAATATAGCATTGAAAACAGTGGACTTGCCCGCCTCGTTCGGCCCGACTACAACATTGAGGCCGGGCTGAAAGGTCAGCTCTGTATCGGTCAGACACCCGAAGGGATGGAGCCTGACCCGTGTGATGATCATCGACGCACCTCCTGAAGCAGGCGGTAAGCTGCCTGGAGAGCTTCGGCGTCCCGCTCATCCCGGGCCAGTGTGGTGAGGAGACGGTGGGGGAAGGAGCCCTCCGTGAACTCGCGGTTGACCATGGCCGGGGTTATCTCTTCAGTAAGGTCCCCGGAGTCCCATTGGAGGTAAAAGAGGTTCCGATTCAGTCTCTCCCTGACCTCGGGCAATCGATCATATTCTTCCAGGGAGAGCCGTCCCTTGAGTTTCAATTTCAGCAGGAGCTTTTCGCTCCCGTGAATGCCATAATCGGCTTCCAGCCGGTCGAGATCGCCGGCAATCTTCAGCTCCCGCTCATCGTGGAGAAAACGGTACGTCCCCGTCGTCATCAGCGTGGGAGAAAGCTTCTTATCCTCGGCCATTTCGATGATCCAGGCATGCCCCTGATGGTCGCAGTCGAAGCCGTCGGGCTCCGGCGTGGCTGAATAAAATATCCTGTCGCGTGATCCGGGCTTTTCCGGAAAAGGAAGGTGAGTGTGGCCCATCAGCCATAGGTCGAGGCCGCAGTCGGACAGCTCCTGCCGGGTCATGGGATAGAACTGTTTGTTAAAATCAGGAGACAGGCCTTCGAGGCTTCCGTGGGCAACTCCTATGTGAAAGGTTACGCCCGCGTCTTTCGGTTCATCCTTTATCCACCCGACATAATTATCGCCCGAGTGCTTCGCATCGCAGGGAGCGGGGTAAATATTCGCGTCAAGATTGAAGTGCTCCAGGGGATATACCCTTTTTTCTTCCAGAAGAAGGACACGGTCTCCCGCGTTTTCCTTGAAGGTCGCCCACGGCTCGCCCGTGCCGGGAGAGAGATAATCGTGGTTTCCGGGAAGAACCAGGACCAGTTTCCCCTCGAACTGATTCAATATTTGAGCCGCGCGAAGGATGTCCCGCTTGGCTACGGTTATCCGATCGAAGAGGTCGCCCGCCACCACGAACAAGTCACACCTTTCTTCATTCGCCTTTTTTACAATACTTTCAAAGGCGACGAATCGCGCTTCAGTCAATTCCGATTGCGCCTCGGGATAACCGGCAAATTTCATCCCCAGGTGAATGTCCGCTGTATGGAATATTTTAAGAGACATTTCGATACCCCAAAATCTGTAATAAAGTACTCAGCAAAATTTTACTAGGATTTTACAGTTAATAAAAGGGGTTCTTCTCCAATTCAGTTGAAGGTGAACACTGGAATAACTGTTATGAATATTATTTCAATATATTGCCGATGTCCGATATAAATGCGGCGGTATATTCCTCGCCGAGATAAATACTATCGTTTGATAGAGATCGAGCGAAGCCGGCGCGTTGAATATCAGGTTTAACGGCTTGCATGAGTTTTCGAAGTTCCGACGATTGCAGGAGTGGGTCGAGAGCTAAAAAATTGTTCTGATTTAATTTGATCCAGATCCGTTCCAGAGCGCTAAAAAGCGGGGGCCAGTTGCTCCACTCTGGAAACCTTCCTGTCGCAGGCAAGAATAAATTCCACTGCCCGGGATTGAGCCAATAGTGTTTCTCCCGGCCTTGAGACCGGACATGAACCAAGTCAGAGAAGCTCATATCGACCAGCGTATCCTGGATTGTCTTCTGGTAATAGTAGGTCTCCCGGGCAATCCGGGAGGGGTGGCCGCTTTCGTGCGTCAGTAGATACAGCAATATTTCGCACCTGGCATTGACGCCGAATAATGCCCTGAGTTTGTAGGTCAAACCGGTCGGTCTCGAGGTCCTGACAGGTTTTGAGTATCCCCTGAACCTCAATTCTCCCCGGCGAAAGCCGTATCTCTCAAAATCCGGGTCCGGTGTGCCGAAAAAGGGCATTGGTTCGCCACTCTTCTGATAAAACAGATCTTCCAGAGCACCATCATCCTGCTCAGTGAGAGAAAGCCTTCTCCATTTCCGCATGGTGGCACGCCGGCTCATTATGCCGGCGATCGCGGCCAAAACCTTATTTCCCGTAAAAGACTCCTTCTTGATGATGGTCTTCAACCGCTGAATGTTAATAAAGCGCCCGTTTACATCCAGCCAGTCCATTACCTCGTCGAAGAGGCGGGGCTCATATCGCCCCATCGTACAGGAAAAAAGCAACAGTGCTTCCGGATCGATAACCCAACGGTCTTCGCTTTCCGAGTAGCCGGCCACACCCAGGGCAGACCATTGGCGCCAGAGGAAATCCAGGAGGAGTTCCAGATACGAATCTTTAAAACTTGTCAGAGACTGATTCATAGCCAAGCTTTCTCAACATATCTTTCAAAATAAGCCTAAAACCGTCGGAAGTGTCGTGCGTGAGAGCCCAGTTCGCCGCCTCTTCCAGCTCTTTTTCATTAGGTTTGAGTACAAGCAGATCATCAACGTGATAACCGGGCCCCCGGTCGATAGCCGCGTACACTTTGAAATGGATCTGATCATAACGGCTTATGAAGTTGACGATCAGGCACCTTCCATATTTTCGTGCTTCGAGCCGGCCCATAAAACCCTCTGGTAGTCCTAAGGCAACTAAGTCCGCGGGTCCGGGATTCAACCAGTTCTCATCCAACCCGAGGTCGGCAGCAACCCGCTTTGCCGCCCCGAGCAGTGGCGCAGGCAGAGGTTTCGCACCTGTCACTCTATTGGCTTCATCAATAAAGCCGACCACATCCACATCTTTCGTCGTCCGCACAACCAGACCCATGGCAATCAAAGACGATCCGCCGCAGACGATCATATTGAAGGGAGGCGAGCCATCGAGTTCAAGCCTGCCTGCCAACAGTTTCAGGGCCTTCTCCAGAAGCTCAGAATTTAATCTTGTGGCCATATTCTTAGTTGTTCCACTTATTACTAGTGTAATACATACTATTTTAGCTAACCAGAGTCAACACTAAAAAGAGACCAGAAGTCGAAGGAATTAATTTGTGTAAATTGGGGACACTCTTAGTAAGCTACTGTGCTGCAAGATAATATTAGGAAACTATCCCCGTGGCTTTCTCTTTCGTGTAATGATTTATAACGGCGAAATGGGGAACGGAGTTTTGTTTTGTTGCTTTTCTATAACGCTATTCCGGTAACTTTGTTAGCAATCTCTGCCCATTACTAGTCAATAGATTACTTCGCCTACCTGTGCGTTGCACCTGTCTACGTGCGTACACGCACAGAAAGACGTAGACAGGTCGCTGTTCTCCCTGCCTCCCTGCCTCCTTGCGTGCAGGCTCTCAATGACACACCGAGTGTTTTATAGTCCGTGACTGACCGAGTAATTGACGTCCTCTTATGACATTGCGACAGGCAAATAAGTTATGTTAGCCTTTTCAACACAGATATTTCTTCTATTAAACAAGAAAAAATAGTGGAGGAGCAGGTGGCACGGGAAAAGCCGGATGAAACCTCCCTTATTGAAGAGGGCGAGAGGAAACTCAGCCGTACCCTGATACGCCTTGCCCGGAAGCTCAAGCTATCTCCAGTCCAGATCCTCTTTGCCTATTATACGCCGAGGCTCATACCCGGCATCCGGCTCGGCAGCCCGCTGGCGGTAATGGGAGTCGGCTACGAGACGATCAGCGTTGTCATGAGCAAAGCCACCTACCTCTCCCCCGTTCTCATCCCCATTGTCCTTTTGCTCATCCTGAAGCTCGTCGCTACCAGCTTCACACTGGGATCGGGCGGATCCGGGGGCATGTTCGCCCCCTCCCTCTTCATCGGAGCAATGACGGGAGGAATCTACGGAATCGGTATCGGCTACCTCTTCCCGGGCTTCACGGCCTCCCCGGCCGTCTACGCCCTTGTCGGCATGGGCGCGTGCTTCGCCGGGACAGCGCTCGCCCCCATAAGCGCCATATTCCTACTATACGAGATGACGAATCAGTACGAGATCGTCCTACCCATCATGGCTGCCGTCGCAATGAGCTTTCTCGTGTCGCGCTGGATCAAGCCGGAGAGCATATACGAGGAGAGGCTCCTTCGCAGGGGCATCGACCTCAAGGCGCCGGCCAAGGCTGATTTCCTCAAGTCCATGATCATCCGAGACATCATGATAAAAGACGTCCAGGTAATCCCTGAAACGATGAAGCTGTCGGAGCTGGCGCCCAAAGTAGGCAAGGAGCTGCACACGAGCCTTCCCGTCGTGGATGAAGAGGGGGAGCTGGTCGGCATCGTGACCTACAAGCAGCTCCACCCTGCGATGGCCGGCGATACCCCTTACGACCGGGTCCTGGTCAGGGATTTCATGAACCCCGATGTCGTCGTGGCATATCCCGGCGAGACGGCCGCCGAGGTCTTCCAGCGAATGACGGAGGCCTATGCGGGTATCGCCCCCGTGATCAGGCGACACGGAAAGAGAAAGGTAATCGGCATCGTGACATACCGCCACGTCTTCGCCGCCTACCAGAAAGCGCTGAAGGAGTAGGAAAATATGGATAAAATACGACGGCTCCTCGATGAAGCCATTAAACAGAGCACCTGCCACCTGATAAAGCTCGGCGTCGTAATAGAGACTCCTGCTTCGGAGTACGTCCTTGGATGGAACGGCCCGCCGGAGCGCTGCGGGCCGCATAACGAGTGCCTCGTCGGTGGGTGCATAACACCGGAGAAGATCGGCGAGTGCACCGGCGTCCACGCCGAGGTACGGGCCATCTGCCGTGCGGCGGAGAGAGGCATCCCCATCGGGGGAAGCACACTATACCTCAGCGAGTGGTTCTGCTGCGCGCCCTGCGCCATCGCCATGATCGAGGCGGGAATCTCGAAACTTGTCCTCACCGAGGAGATAAACCTCGACAAGGACGATTGTTATCACTTCAAGCTGGCTGCCGACCTACTCGAACAATCCAATGTCGTCATAGATATAAAGAAGGAGCTTCATCCCCGCTTTAAAGGATAGTCCCCCCGGCACGACGCCCCCCAAAAAAACCGCCGCTGCCTCCACCATGCAGTTTTTTACTTATCCCTATAACCAAGCACCGAACACCTATTATATCTTATTGTTAGCTTTAAATTAGAAATATTAATACATAAGTTTAATATTACTGATATTTACATAAAATTACTTAATTTTATCTCTATCATTAAGAAAACTATTACTTTTCACGGCACGTGCATGGCAATCGCAATATGCCTTTAAACGAGCACAGTGCTTACAAAGCAGGCAGGATGCTCCGTCCAATGTGTTGCTTTTTCTCTGATCAGGGTACGGCCTTGACAATTGGCATGATAATTGCTATAATAAAAACGAATAACTGCAACTATTGAAAGGGGAAAGTATGGTAAATAAAGCTGAAACAGAGATCATTAAATTAATCCTGTTAGCGGTAGTATGC
>JAVCDC010000031.1 GCA_030765135.1 Candidatus Tritonobacter lacicola
GGGAGGGGGCTTTAATGTCCTTATTCGTTCCTGTTTAACCTGTAAGAGATACGAGTAATTGCTTTTTCACCCCCACCTAACCTCCCCCATCAAGGGGGAGGAATTCGTATATAATGGCAAAATGCCGTAACTTTTGAACGTTACTAATTTGTTTGGATCGCAGATATGTGATGATTAACTCGGATCAATTAATGGGGAAATAATGCTGATGATCTGCTTCATATTGATCGTTCTTTTATTCGTGTTAATTCCCGTCTAAAGCCGGACAGGCGTGTAATTCGTGGATATAAAGAATCGTTTATCTACTTATGCAGTAAATAGGACATACGCAGAACGCTGTACGAGATACGATTCTTGAGATTAAAACTCACGCAGGACTTCGTTTATCCCCTTGTACATCTCCGACCAGAACTCCAGCGCCGCCTCCTTCCCGTCCTTGTCGAAGTAGTCGATCCACCTGTCGAGCTCGGGGTCGTTTACTCCCTCGACGTCGCGCTTTCTCTTCAGGAAGGTGTGGACGAAATCGATGTCCCTCTCCGTCTCCCAGAAGCCCGAGTTGTTGCGGCTGTTGATGCGCCGGGCGGCGATCTTGATCCTGTTCAAGTACTTTTCCTTCGTGCCCTTGATTGCTTTGCCGAGTATCTCCGGTATCATCTCAACCGCCCATGCCCTGTGCATCCGGCAGACCCCCATGTTGTCCATGATCAGCTCCTCCTGGAGGTGTTCGGCGTCGGCCCGCCCGAGCTCCCGGGGCGGCATGAAATCGCCCCCGTAGTACATGTAATACTTTCCCATGATGGCCATGGGGGAGAGGACGCCCGGCGTCCAGTACTGGTTGGGCACCATCCACCCCCTTCGCCCCGAGGCGTCGTAAACGAACCTGTCGATGATCTCACGCCCCTTCTTCCGGGATAGCTTCCTGGCCAGGCTCCGGGCCCCGTTCTCCAGGTCGAGGACACCCCTCTTCTCGATTATGGAGTCCAGGAGCTCGACGCCGAGCTCGGCGTTGTGCATGGAGTCCTTGACCACGTCGAACCCGTCGGCCGAGAAGACGGGCTTGCCGCTCACGCCCAGCTCCTCTGGTGTCAACAGACCCCCGTCAAGGCAGTCCATCAGCCAGGCCAGCACCCCCCCGGCCGAGATGGCGTCGAAGCCGTATGAGTCGGTGTGGTGGTTCAGCTTCTCGGCGGCGCGCTGGTCGAATATCCCCGTCAGCGGCCCCATGGCCTGGTAGGGCTCGTAGTCCTTCTTGTACTGGTCCCGCATCTTCTTGCAGACGGCAGGGCAGGGCTCGCCGCAGGTCTTCTGTTGCTTTGTCTTGATCGTCTCCTCGTTGAACTGCTTCAGGTAGTGGTTAACAATAAACTTCTGGTGGATGTCCAGCCGTTCCTCCTCGGTCATGTAGATCGAGCGGTAGTTGAAAGCGATGATCTTCCCCTTCATCGTGGCGAAGTTCACTCCGAAGGTCCCCCCGGTGTCGACGTCGGGGTTGAAGCGGTACTTGGTAGTCGCCTGGAAGTCTTTAGCCGCCAATTTCATGTTGTACTTGTCCTGGAACCACTTGTCGGCGACCTTGCGGTCCTTGAAGTCATCCTCGAGGTGGGTCCCGCCGTAGATGACGGCGGCGATCCCGTGCTCCCTGAGCATCTTGGACCCGAGGCCGCCGCGGCCGGCCCATGTGTCCACGTAGGTCAGCTTTCCCCTGGTGATGGGGACCGAGCAGATTCCACCGAAATCGGTTACGGCGGCCGCCGGACCGACAGCCAGGACCCGCGGGTCATTCTCGTATCTTTCGCCGAAGCGCTCGTACGCGTAGTCCATCAGGGAGTAGATGCCTCCCCGGCCTTTCTTCCACACCCGCTTGAGATCGACCGGCTCGATCTCCACCTCGATCTCCTCGCCGTGATTGCGGTTGAGATAGAGGATGGAGGGTGTGTCAGCCCGGCGGACCAGGGAGACCATGTTCAGGCCTAGGTTGTTGAATACCAGCCCCGCCCCGCCCATGGAGGAGATGTAGAAGCCGTCCCAGCAGGGGGAGATCCCCGTGAAGATCATGCGGTTCGAGCCGGGAAGGATCGAGCCGGCCCCCAGGCCCACGCCGATGTTCAGGCTGTCGAAGTGGTCCGCCAGGTGAATGCCGAGGTCAACCGGGCCGAAATAGTCGCCCAGCGGGTAGCGTTTGACCTTGTAGAAGCCCGTACGGGCGTCGACGAAGAGAACCTTCTGGTGTACGTCCATCTTGTGTCTCCCGGGTTGAGTCTTTTAACGTCTGCTCAGGTACATGCCCGTATTCGAGTCGTCATACGGTAAATTATTTCACGCTTTTTCATGGATATCAAGGAATGTCGGGGAAAATGGAAATATAGAAGTATGGAAATAATGAAACGCAAAGACGTGAAACGTGTAACGTTAAACGTGAAACGAATAAAAAGACACAAGATACAAAAAAGAGAGAAAGCGGGCAGCGGAAAAAACAAACAGCCACGAAGGCCCTAAGGCACGAAGGCAATATAGGTAAAGGTTAAGGTTAGGAGGCCGGTATGGTAGTTGGGTTAAGTGTATAATCACCAACTACTTCAGTTGAAGGATTTCATCAAACTGTTTTTCCCGGGCCTTCCGGCAGCTTCGCACCCTCACGATCGAAACGACGATAAGTACGATTATCACGATGATGACAAGTCTCAGGAAATTGCCTCCGGGGAACCGTTCGATCATTGTCTGTTGGCCTGGTTGCGGCGCGGTTTAACCTCGAATCCGTTCATGGGAACTCGGACCTAGTAGCTGAAGTTGGAGTACGTGGTGAAGCCGCCGTTGTTTGTAGATGTCCCGGTGGTGCCGTCATCGAAGTGATAGTAGGTGACCGGACCGCCGCAGTTTGTAGAGGTCCCGGTTCTCCCGTCGCTGAGGTTGTAGTAAGTTGTGCGCCCACCGTAATTAGTGGACGTGCCGGTCGTGCCGTCGCTGAAGTTGTAGAACTTGACTGAACCGCAGTTCCTGGAGAACCCCGTCGTGCCGTCGCTGAAGGTGTAATAGGTGTTCTTTCCGTAGGTCCTCGATGTCCCGATCAGTTCTCGCGGCAGGTCGCCGGCGGGGCAGTCGACAGCCAATGACGTGATCGACGCAGCTATTATAAGTGCCAGGGCGACATTTTTCACGGCTCTTCCCTCCTGTAAACATTTAACAGGGTAATGAACCATCCCTGATATCCAATTAAATTATACCACCTCCGGCCCCTGCTTTCAAGACCGGGATAGCTTCGTGTCCAAACTATTTAGAAATGTCCCCTTCTAAACTATTTAGAAGTGTCCCCCTAAAAGTAAAATCAAAGAAAGGTTGTTTATGTGCATCTAACAGGCTGAGTGAAGCTCTCAGGGACCCCCTGAGAGCCGTGTGAGCTTTCTTATACTCTCCGCTTTCCCGCCCATCTTCATGTGTTTCTCAAGCCCTGTCCAATCTCCGCCAAATTTGAGCTTCATATTTGGCCTCTAACGGCCGATCTCAGTGGCATCAGGCTATAACCCTTCGACTATGGCACCATCTCTTCCACGGATGATCCGGAGCTGGCCGATATGATCTTCTTTCAACAACCCCCGTTACCTTTTTCTTTTCCCTGGGGGGCTTTTTATCCAGCTCCCTATACCGTAGTTCCTTTCCGCGATAAACCAGATGAATGCTGCCATCCAGCCATTCCTGTACTGTCACTCTCTGGCGTGCCCTGGGCAGCGTCTTATTGGCCTTTGCGATCTGGAGGATGCGGTTACTCCACCGTACTGTCCAGTCGTTATCTACTCCCCGCTCCTCTTCAAAGCAGAAGATTCTTTGAAGATCCACTCCCTCAGGCACGGGTCGATGCAAATCAACATCGCTCTTCGGCTCCCTGGCAAAGCGTTTGTTAAGGTCCCCAAGAAATGAGTCCTTCAAGAGATTATTGGCTTTGGCAATGCTACTTATACCTGCCAGACGCAGTTCCTTGACAAGCCGATCCTGATAAACCCCATGGTTTCTCTCTACCCGACCCTTGGCCTGCGGTGATCTGGCAGTGATTATCCTCACCCCCAGCTTATGGAGGGCACGCCCCAACTGCGTTAGGGGCTTCTCTCCCTTTAGTTCTTCTGAGATAGTTGGCTGACGATCTGTTTTGTAGATACTATCTCTATCCGCATATAACGATAGGGGAATGCCATACTCATCGATATACTCCCATATGGTCTCCATGGTAGCGCGTGTCGTCTCTCCCTCGTGAACCCTGGAGAAAGTCCTCCCTGTTGCATCGTCTACCATGTTTATCAGAACCGCCTTCTCCCTTCGTCCCTCAAACCAATCGTGGTGGGAGCCATCTATCTGAACCATCTCGCCAAAATTCTCTTTCCTCTCTCGCCATCTTCTGTGCTTTTTTCTCTTCCTTCTCTTTTCCCATAGACCCTCTTCAAGTAACCATAACCTCAGTGTCTCGTGATCCAGTTGGCACCCCTCCTTCTCCAACTTCTCACACGCCAGCGTTGGCCCGAACCCCTCGTACCGCTCCTGGTATCGCTTGATCACCGCTTCCCGTATTGCCGGATCCTTCCTGCGGTTAGACGGCCTCCCCCTTGACCGGTGAATCAGACCTCTTTCTCCTTCTTCCCTGTATCGTTTGTATATCCGCTTGCATTGCCTGTAGCTGATCTCCAGGA
>JAVCDC010000123.1 GCA_030765135.1 Candidatus Tritonobacter lacicola
ATCATTGTGTTTCGTGCTGACAGCCACCATACCAAGCCCGAAGTGATGGAATGGGTGGAAGCCCACGACGTGGACTTTGCGACGGGGATGAGCCCTAACGCGAGGCTCAACCAACTGTTTGCCTTGACCATTCAAGAGGCCGAGAAGAAATACAAACGGGTGGGCAAACCGGTTCGTACGTACGGATCGGGCTGGTATGCGGCGGGAACCTGGAAGGATCAGTACCGGCGTGTTATCTGCCGGGTTCAGGTGTCCGAGAAGGGAACCGATGTGCGGTATGTGGTCACCTCTTTCAAGGAGGCGGGAGCCAAGTACCTCTACGAGGTGGTCTACTGCGGGCGGGGCAAGGCGGAACTGTACATCAAGGATCACAAAGTGGGCTTGAAGTCTGACCGTACCAGTTGCGCAAGAAAGGAAGGGAACCAGTTCAGGCTCTTTGTTCATTCGGCAGCCTATGTGCTGATGCATGCGCTTCGAGAAAATCTGCTGAAGGGCTCGCAACTGGCCAACGCCCAGTTCGATACCATTCGTTTGCGATTGTTAAAAATCGGAACTCGTGTTCAGGTCGGCAAGACCTTTATCCGCTTCCATTTTCCGGCAAGCTACCCTCTCAAGCCCCTCGCCTGGCGGGCTTCGGCCATACTGGTTGCCCTCGACACCTCTTAGCGGTTTGCTGTGGCGGTCCCCCTCGCCCTGAAAATAAGGGAGGCATGGCGAAGCTGTGTCAAAATCCAATCCAACTTCCCCTCCTCTTAACCCACTCGTCTCCATTCGATTGCATTCGCGTTTTTTTCTCCCCCACGCCGCGTCTTTCCCCCTCCGTTTTTTGCCTTGATGAATAGATCAGGTTAAGCTTTTCGGGATTCCTTCCGGTGAAATAAACTATGTAATAAAATGCTCACAAGTAATTATGAAGGATGATACCATCTGCAAGATGTTTGTAATCGAATATAGTCTCTTTTGCTAAACAGGGTATTATGGGCTCATCGTTTAAAAAAACATGGCTTGCGCTCTTTTATTTCTGCCTGACCGCGGCCATTACCGCGCCCTGGATCGAAGGCGCGGCATCGGCACATTTCGATCCTCTCCTTCGGCTATTCTTCATCGTTTTCTCCGTCTTGATCGTATTCGTTCTGCCGTGGCTGGCCTTCTTTATCCTGTTGAGATCGGCTGGAGGGTATAACACATTCATGGCCCTTTCCCTAGGCTCAGCCCTCACCTTCGCAGCCCTATCCATCTGGGAGTTCTGGGCTCTCCGCTTGTTCGGCTTTGGCTTCCGGTCTGTCTGCCTGCAGCTCCTCGTACTCTCACTGGTTGTATTCCTGTTCGGCCGAAGGAAAAAATTTTCGTCGAGCGAGCGCTTCTTCTCAGCAAGCTGGCAGGCGTATCTCTTCTGGACGATGCTCGCCATCTTCATCCTGATGGTCCTTTATCCCTTTATAGGAACAGGAGAAATCCGGCCGGATGGCGTCGTCTTTCCCAAACCGGGAGACTGGCTGACCACGGGCGCGTGCATAACCTCTGTAGTATCCACCGGTATCCCTCCTGCAAACCCCTTCGTAGCCTCGAAGCCCCTCATCTATTACTATCTTTATCATATATACTCGGCCCTTCTGGTCTGGTCGTCATACATGCGGGTGGGAAATATCGAGGCTGGCGTGTGGGTCTCGCTTCTCGGCGCGGCGACCTGTTTCTGTGTCTTCTTCGGAATTCTCAAGGAGTGGCTCAGGAGCTACGGGGGAGCGCTTCTTTCAACACTCCTCATAACTGTTTTTGGGGGATACGATTGTGTGGGCAACTTTCTGCTCTGGTATTTCAAGGGTGAATGGCCCCACAACATAGACCATTGGACAAGCTGGACGGTATTCCGTGTCGTTAATCCGCTTGTCGTGTTCTACTGGATGCCCGTACACGCCATAGGTGCGCTTTTCTCATTTCTCCTGATCTACTTCCTGTGCCGCAGGTTCAAGGGCGTAACCGTTCTGATTATGGGGGTGATCTGCGTGGGCGCAATGCTCGGATTCTCCTCCTTCGTGGCAGCGGGAGGAATATTCGCCGTAATCGCCATTATAGCGTTCGAGTTAATGCGCCTTTTAATCAAGCACCTTGATCGAGCCGAGCGGGGGGAGGCCATCAAATTGATTTTCAAAACCGCAATCGTTGGGATCGTGGGGTTTCTCCTGGTTTTGCCCATCTACTGGAAGACATTGACTCACGCCGTAACACCCCATGCAGGCAACTCGATAATAAGGGAAATACGCCTCCCTGAAGTATACGCAGCATCATGGGTACCGTTGGACTATTGCCCCCCCAACCTCATCACTCACCTTTTCTGGCTGGCCTGTATAGAACTAGGTGAATTCGGTCCCGTCCTAATCCTAGGACTCGCTGGCATTGCTATGGCGGGCCGCTTGAAGGACTCGTTCAAGCGGAGGGCCCTGCTCGTTGCAACAGCAGCGTGCTTTTTATGGGTTAACTCGATTGACATGGGAGGAACGAATCCCGGTGAATGCAGCTCGAAGTGCGTTGGAATAATCCTGTGGTGGCTCCTCGCCGTTTGGTCCGGTCTAGCCTTCAGGGAGCGCCACAGGTTTATAGAGAGCACTAGTAACCTGATGAAAAAGTTTCTCCCTTCCTCGCTCCCGCGGTTATGTGTCCGCCGCGCGGTAAGTGCCGCAGCCAAGAGTCTCTTCGTACTAGTTCTTGTCATCAGCATCCTGACAACGCTACTGGGCATAAACCTTATAGGTGAGGTTACAGGGACTCCCGGAATGGGGGGCTACCCAAGGTTCTCTCTAGACGACTGGATGGCATATCTTTTCCTCCGGGAGCACACTTCCCGCGACGCACGGGTCCAGCGCGGACCTGATTGTCACTACCCCGAAATGATGATTCCCGCCTGGGGACGGCGAATCACCCCTTTCAGCCACGTCTTTGCGGCCAGGGAGTACATGGTCTCGGAGGATGAGATCCAGAGGATTCGACGGGAACTTGAGAGCGCATTCACGACAAAGGATGGAAAGGAATCCCACAGGATATTGAAGGGGTACGGCGTCGACTACCTGATAGTTGGGGAGGATGAGATAAGGCGATACGGTCAGGACACGAAGCTCAAATTCGATACGAGCCCATCCCTTTTTCAAAAAGTATGGGGGATGAACAGAACTTCTATTTACAGGCTGCGCTGAAGGCCGAACAGGCGAGCCCACCGGCCACGCAGCAAAAAAAGAGAACCTTGCTCCACATCCCCCCCTGCGGGACGACCGGTGCAAAAAGGCCTGCCGGTATGAACTCATCTTCTATACGGACGCCGATAATCAATACGACGTGAGGGAAATCAAGAAGCTCCTGACAGCAATAGAGGGGGCCGATATCGCCAACGGCCACAGGGTGATACGGCGGGACCCGAAGATAAGATTACTCACCGCCGCCGTATATAACAGGATTATCGAGCGCCTGTTCCATACCGACGTCAAGGACGTCGAGTGCGCTCAAGCTCTACCGGAAAGCACTGCTGGATAAATTACGGGTGCGCTGCATAACGGGACTGGCCGACGCAGAGATCCTTTCCAAGGCGAGAAGAGCGGGAGCGAAAATCGTCGAAGTGCCCGTCAGCCACTTCCCGCGCGGAGGGGGGCGACCTGTTTTCGAATCCAGGCTGGCCGGCAAGCTTTGCTTCGTTAAACCCGGGGTCGTTATCGACCTCGTTAAAGACATGGTAAGACTGAAGCGGGAATTCCGGGGTTCGCGGGACGGCACGTAGTTACACCGCTCAGTCCTCCACGAAGCCGTCGGCGTAATTCTTCGCCGCGCACTTCCTGCAGATACCTATCTTCGTGATATCTTCTATGACCTGCCTGCGGAATGCGCGATACTTCTCGTTATTCCACACGCTCCGGAAGCCCCCCTCATGGAAAACGTTTCCCATAACATGGGCGTAGCTGAAATCGGCGCAGCACACGAGCACGTCTCCCTTCCATGTGATAAGCGGCGTATTCCAGGGACGCGAGCAGATGCTTCCGTCAAGCTCACCACCGTATATACCAAGATGGAATTTCGGGTCGGACGGAAGGATTCTTTCCTCCTCCTCCTTCGTGAAAACCCAGGCCTTTTTCAGCGAGAGCTTATCGACCCCAAGGTCCCGGGCAAGCTTCTTCACCATTCCGATCTCATGCTCGTTCCCCTTCATCACGATAAACTGCAGGTTGACGAACGGGTTGCTCCTCCCCTTCCCTTTCTTCCTCTTGGTGAGGACGGAGATATTCTCCACCACCCTGGCGAATTTGCCGGGACTGCGGTACATGGCGTAAGTATCCTCGGTAGCCCCGTCGAGAGAAACGATCAAATAATCGAGACCGCTTTCTATCAGGGCGTCGGCTTTTTCCTCGGTAAGGCTGAGGGCGTTCGTTGTTACGGAGGTAAAAACCCCCATTCTCCGTGCGTAGACGATCATCCCGGGCAGGCTCTCGTTCAGGAGAGGCTCACCGTACCCCCAGAGGGCGAGCGTGATCAGCGACGGTCCAACCTCGTCCATGACCTTCCTGAAGTTCGCAAACGTCATGTCCCCGAGAGCGTATCTCTCTCTGTTCCGGCGAACGAAGCACATGGGACAGGCCATATCGCACCGGGACGTCGGCTCTATCATGAGAAACGGCGGAAAACCCCGGGCACGCGTCCTCTTGAGAAGCCGCGAGAGAGCGATGAGGATAAAATTGGCGCCCTTCAATGGATGAAGCAAGGAGCGGTATAGACCCGACCTTAATTTCCAGAGCTCGCCAAAACTAAATCTCTGATTGAAGACCCGGATAGTCAAGGGTTCTCTCCAAACATGGATCCGCCACCCCTCCTTCTAACTCCAGGACCATGAAGCAATATACATAAGAACATCCTCATCTATTACTCTCTAAGGCTCCTGTAAAATAGTAACTGCTTTTATATCAATTGGTTAAACACCAAATTGTTTTCAATTTCCCTCACAATTTTCTTGACTTAATGAGTGGCATATTTTACTATATCACCTTGCAGTTCAG